>JBDNIA010000103.1:0-3052 GCA_041688525.1 Crocinitomicaceae bacterium
ATCGGCGTGTACGCAAATCCTTTGGAACGATTCCGCAGAAATTCATGCATTAACTCTGCTTCAATTTCGTATTCCCATACGCCTGGCTTAACGAATTTTAATAGACGACGAAAGCCTGCCTCGGTTATATTACACGCCTTTTGCATTAGATCAATTTCAATTGAATCTTTTATCGATCGAATACCATGCATAATGGGTGCACTTTTCGCTACTTGATGTGCAGGATATAAACTGCGTACTTTCGAGATGAAACGATCCTCACGCGTTACAACTTCTGTATTTGCCCTGAGATGTTCATTTGTGTTTAAATAAATAATAGCAGCCTCAGCCATCATTTGTTTGAAAATTGTGTCGAACTGTGATAGCCAGTAAACAGTTTTAATTCCGGAAGTTTCAAACGAAGCTTCTTTTGTTAATTTTTCACCTTCCCAGACGGCAATATGTTCATTTGTTTCTTTTAGAAAGAGAACTTCTCTAAGCTCTGGGTTTTTGGAATCAGGAAAAATCACTAAAATGCTTTCCTCTTGATCCACTCCAGATAAATAAAGAATATCCCGATGCTGCTGGAAAGGCATGGTGCTATCTGCTGAGATAGGGTAGATGTCGTTGGAATTAAAAACAGCCAAACTTTTAGAAGTCATTTGCGCTGCAAACCTTTTGCGGTTGTTGATATAAAGCTTTTTATTAATACGATCGTATTTCATTGTAATGATAGTTCAAAAAAATAAAGTTAAGGAATTATCGGAATGTGGCTTGAATTTTATAAAAAATTAGGTCAAAATTTAAGAACGTAATTCGATTACGTTGTGCGCTGCGAATTTTGTTTGATCAAAAAGAAAAGGATATGAAAAATTTGACAGATAAAATAGTGGTAAGACAAATTGAATGGATGAACAATGAAGAAGATATGCACATAACTTGTACCGTAAGAAATGGCTTTTTTGAGTACGACACAACATTGGTATTACCTGGTTTTGAGTTGAATAAAGTCTTGTTGAAACTTCAAAAACAACATGTAGAGTTCGATGTTCAAGATTGCTTAAAAATTGAAAAATGGGACGAAGAAGAATTTAGATATCTGTTTGATTTTAGTACCCTAACAGAAAAAGAATTTGTTTTTGGGAATCAGATTATTTCTGAAAACATGAAACAAATCAGAGCTTAATGTAATTATTTCACAAAATAGTTTTGGTGCAATAGCTGAAAATATAGTACATTAGCTTCATATAAACGCTTGACTAAAATTATAATGAAGAAAATATTTATCGCCGCTCTGTTGCTAAGTGTGCTTCCATTTGTAGGATGCAACAAGCCTGAAGTTATCCCAGCTCCCGCTAATACAGGAAATATGGAAATACATTTTACGGGTATTATTAATGGTTCTGATGTGGAATGGACTAAAAACGTAAACGGTTACAAGGCAATTATAACAGATTCTGCTCGTCCATATTTTGATCCAATGACTTCTCAAAGTTATTTGAATCTGGCTTATTTCTGTACGATGGGTTCGGAATCCAAGGTCAGTAGAATTTCTATTGGTTTGGGCTCTATCCAGCAAGACCCAACTTTAGGCACAAGACCTAACACAACTACGTTTAAAGCATTTATGGATGCTAACTTGATACCAGTTTATTCGGATACTGCACTTGTGGGTTTTGAGGTGCGTTACAAAAATGAACAAGGCGATTTATTTCGATCTGATGAAGCTGTACCCGGATTTGTGGAGTTTACAGATTTAGAGGAAAAAGAAGATGCCAACGGAGAGTACATTCAGTTTAAATGTACATTTAGTTGTGTTGTAAAGCATTGGGGAAAAACGGTTTCAACCCCGCTCGCCGATTCGGTTTTAGCAACAGCTACTATACAGAATGCCGTTTTAACGGGTTACTTTAAAAGATAAAATCAAAACGGTTTTAGTATTAACTAAAGTTTTTTTTTTTAGACAGATGAGCCAAAATCTGAAAATAGCAGTAATTGGAGATTATAATTTCACTTATAATTCTCACCAAGCAACGAACTTGGCTATCGACCATGCTGCTCGATTCTTAGACGAAGAAATCAATTATTATTGGATTAAAGTTGAAGAGGCAGCCTATTTTAAAATGCAAAATTTTGAGCGTTATGACGGTGTTTGGTTAGCTCCAGGACCGTTTAAAAACGTCTTTTTTTTAAATTCAATCGTTGATACATTAATTAAATTGAATATTCCAACATTAATAACTGGCGAGGGTTATCGAGCGTTGATAGAAATATTAATTAATAAGCATCATTTGAAAGGGAATAATGAGAAATTAGTTTCGGAAAATTTGGTGGAGGGCAATCAGTTTGAAAATGTTCAAATTGTTCCTCATTCTTCGGCATTGATTAAATTATACGAGAATCATTCTCATGTCGAATTAACCTCTTCTCGATATAGCATGTATCCTAAGCTTATTCAGTCACTTGAAGAAGGGATAATTGACATAGAAGCTTATAATCAACTCGATGAACCTGAAATCATCAGTGTAAAGAAGCACCCCTTCTTTTTGGCCATGGCCAATTGTCCGCAAATTTCCTCAACTCGAGAAATACCACATCCAATAATTTACACCTTTATGAAAGCGAGTAAAATGATTAATCAATTGGACGGTCAAAAATCAGCTTAACCCTTCTTTTTTAGAGGATTCATAATTAGAATCTATATTTAAATATTTCCCCTCAGCTGCGAAAACAGCAAGTTCATCGCACCTTTCGTTTTCTGGGTGACCAGCATGTCCTTTTACCCAATAAATTTTAGGGTTAAATTTCATGTGCAATGTAACATAGCGTTCCCATAAATCTTGATTTTTTTTTCCTTTATACCCTTTTTGTCGCCAAGCAAACACCCATCTTTTTTCAATGGCATCGACAACATATTTCGAATCTGAAAAGACTTCTACAGCATATGATGTCGTTTTTAAAGACTCCAATGCGACAATTAAAGCCATCAATTCCATTCGGTTATTGGTCGTTAAACGAAAACCTTCATTCAATTCTTTCACCGTTTCGCCAAACCTCATGACTACGCCATAGC
>JBDNIA010000104.1:0-7703 GCA_041688525.1 Crocinitomicaceae bacterium
GAAAAAATGTCTAAATCCAAATACAATGTTCAAACTCCAGATGAGTTAGTCGAGAAGTTTGGAGCGGATACCTTGCGCATGTACGAGATGTTCTTGGGCCCCTTGGAGCAAAGCAAACCTTGGGATACAAAAGGAATCAATGGGGTGCATAACTTCTTGCGTAAATTTTGGCGTTTGTTTCATGATGCAGAGAATAATTTCATGCTTAGAGAGAGTGAACCAAGCAAAGAAAATTTAAAAACTTTGCACAAAACCATCAAGAAAATTGGTGAAGATTTGGAGCGTTTTTCTTTCAACACAGGCGTGTCTTCTTTCATGATTTGTGCGAATGAATTGACGGATCAAAAATGTACTAACAGAGCAGTTTTGAGTGAACTCGTTGTTTTGCTTTCTCCATTTGCACCGCACATTTGTGAAGAGCTTTGGAAACAGTTAGGCAACAATGAATCGGTTACAAAAGCTGCTTTCCCAGCGTTCAATGAGAAATATTTAGCAGAATCTAATTTCGAGTATCCCGTTTCTTTCAATGGAAAAATGCGATTTAAAGTGAATTTAGCGCTAGGAATGAGTGTTCCAGATATGCAAAAAGAAATACTAGCTTTAGAGCAAACTCAGAAATACTTGGAAGGAAAAGAACCGAAAAAGGTGATTATTGTTCCAGGAAAGATTGTGAACTTTGTGGTGTAAGTGAGTTGCAAGTTTTAAGTTTGCCTTTTGAAAGTTTGGTCTCCATTAGATATTGAATCAGCTTTCTTCAGCGTGAACAGAATGGATAGGAAGTCATAATATAAATTTTGGCATAGCGTTTGAATATAGTCTGTCAACAAATAATCTGTAAGATGAAAAAGTTAGTCTATGTATGCGCAGCAATTGTTGGGATGGGCTTTTTGCTCAGTAGTTCATCAGTTGAATACCCAACACGAGATAATGATTCTTTTGGCGTAGGAGAAAAATTACGCTATCGAATAACATATGGATTCATGGACGCCGGAGAAGCAATTTTGGAAGTTAAGAGTACGTCTAAAAAAGGAAATGGGAGAGATTTGATTCAAGCCGTTGGCACTGGTCGAACTTTGGGAGGATTTAGCGCCTTTTACAAAGTAGATGATACCTACGAGACGTTTTTAGATAAAGACGGAATTTTTCCTTGGTATTTCAAACGACGTGTAGACGAAGGAGGATATAAAATCAACCAAGATTACACGTTCAAACAGCACCAATATAAAGTTGATAATGGCGAAGGACAAGAATTTAAAATTCCGATGGGTGTTCAGGATATGATTTCGTCGTTCTATTATGCGCGCACAATCCGCATGCAATATATGAAAATTGGTCAAGTATTTTCTTTTAACTGTTTTATGGATGATGAGGTTTGGCCTTTGAAAGTAAAATATGTTGGCGACGAAACGATTCGAATTCGAAAAGGAAAATTCAAATGTCACAAATTCGTGCCCGTCGTTCAAACAGGAAGATATTTTGAAAGTGAAGAAGATGTAAATTTCTGGGTCACAGCAGATGACAATAAAATACCTGTCTTAATCAAAGCAAAAATCCCCGTTGGCACTGTAAAAATGCACCTCGTTGAGTGGGATAATTTGAAGAATCCATTATTCTCTAAAATTTAAATTTTCATAAAAAGGCAATAAAAATGGAGACTTCGGTTTCTTTTTTTTTTTTACATACTTTTAATTTAGTAGAATATTTTTATTTTTTTAAAAATTAAAGTCTACAAATGCTGAATTAAATTATTTTTGTTTTAAAATTTCGTAGATATGGTTTTGGAGGGGTTTAGGCTTGTGGAGAAAGAGATTATTGTAAACTATCACTTTCCAGTCGAAGAGGTTTTAAAAAGAGAAAGCGAAATTGCAGCGCGCAAAAAGAGTTTAGCGCGCGCAATCGCATTGGGTAATCTTGAACACCAAAAAGTGAGAATTTACTTTGCAGATGACAAGGGGGAAAATATGTTGAAACAACAATTTGGGGTGTTACAGATCATGAAATCTTACTGAAGAAAAATGTAATTTTACCCATTCATAGGATTATTAAACTGGAAATATAAGATCAGTAATGACAAAAAAGCGTGCAATAATAAGCTACGAAAAACTAGAAATCGAGCAAAAAAAAGGAATTCTAAAAGAATATCCTGATGGATATATAAACCATTTGACGCAGATTAAAACGCCAACTGGCGAAATTTTAGATGCCTTGATTTGGGAAACGGAAGAGATTATTTATCTCGTCAAGTTTTCTAAATTAAACAAAGCTATTGTGGTTGATGATAATGATGACGAGGATGACGACGACATCGTTGATGAAATCGATGAAAAAGACATCAAAGAAGAGGAGGAGAGTGAAGAAGAGGAGGAAGATGGCGACTCCTACGAAAAGCCAGAAGAGGACGGCAACGATGAAGAAGATTAGACTTTAAAGGATTGTTTCAAGTTACATTTACCTGTCTAACTACCGCCATTTTTTTCAACACAACGGCAAGATTGACTCTGAAAGAATTGTCGCAAGAGAATTGTTATTTCGCTTTGTAAATATTTCCTTCTTTTATTTCGAGGCTATCATTAAGCGTTAGACTAAAAGTAGCGATTATACCATCGCTAGAATTATTTTTTTTGATCAACATACTGCCGGCAGTTGCATCAATAAAGCCTGTGGCTAAAGAGTAGTAAGCTGCTTGAAACTTTTTACTATTACCTGCACTTCCTATTTGTAAATTATCTTTTGTACCTGTGGCAAATTCAATTTGCAAATCTTCATATCCTGGAGAATTTTGGTTGCTTCCATTGGCCCAAAAAAGTCTAGTTGTGCCGCTTGTGGGTTGAGAAACAGTGACATCACCTATTTTTTTCACCTTGTTGATTTCGATGCAAAACGTAATGCCTTCGCCACAAATCCCCTCACCATTGTACTGACATTTAACATCCTGAGCCTTTCTTACGTTTTCAATATAATTGTCTGCAGTGGGATCAGAGCAACCTTTTTTATTGCACGAAACAAATATTAACGAAAGGAATATCGATGCAAAAAAGTATTTAAAATTTTTCATGGCTGATTTTTTTCGAGTAAAGACAAAATTCGTTCCAAAGTCAATTTAAAGAAATAAACATCTATAATGACTTAATCGTTAAGTTTCAAAACAGCTAAAAATGCTTCTTGAGGGACCTCTACGCGACCAATTTGACGCATACGTTTCTTGCCTTCTTTTTGTTTTTCGAGTAATTTACGTTTACGAGAAATATCTCCACCGTAACATTTTGCCGTTACATCCTTACGCAAGGCTTTTATAGTTTCTCGGGCAATAATTTTCGCGCCAATAGCTGCTTGTATGGGAATTTCAAATTGTTGTCTTGGGATTAGTTCCTTCAATTTCAAACAAATTCTTTTCCCTAAATCAAAAGCATTACTTCTGTGAACCAATGCTGAAAGAGCGTCTACTTGTTCCGCATTCAAGAGTAAGTCCATTTTGATTAAATCAGATGTTCTATAGCCGATTGGGTGATAATCGAAGGATGCATATCCGCGTGAAACTGTTTTTAATCGATCATAAAAGTCGAAAACGATTTCGGCTAAAGGCATTTCAAATGTTATCTCAACTCGATCTTGTGTCAGATACACTTGATTTTTAAGTTCACCACGTTTGTCAATACAAAGGGTCATGATTTGTCCCACGTATTCAGATTTAGTGATGATTTGCGCTTTAATGTATGGTTCTTCAATTCTCTCCATCCCTGAAGGATCTGGCAATTCTGATGGATTGTTTACAATTAGACCTTCCTCGGGATTTCTGCGCATGTAAGCGTTGTAAGAAACGTTGGGAACAGTTGTAATAACTGTCATGTTGAATTCACGTTCCAAGCGTTCCTGAATAATTTCCATGTGCAGCATACCGAGGAATCCACAACGGAAACCGAAACCAAGTGCAGCTGAAGACTCTGGCTCAAAAACCAAAGAAGAATCGTTCAATTGCAGTTTTTCCATTGAATAGCGTAACTCTTCGTAGTCCTCAGTGTCGACAGGATATATGCCCGCGAATACCATTGGCTTTACATTTTCAAAACCTTTAATTGCAGATGTGCACGGATCAATAAAATTGGTAATTGTATCTCCGACTTTAACCTCATTTGCGGCTTTAATACCAGAAATTAAGTACCCGACATCACCAGCTTTCATCTCTTTTCGAGGATGAAGACCCATTTTCAAGATTCCAATTTCATCTGCGTTATATGTTTTCCCTGTATTAAAAAATTTGATTTTCTCACCTTTTCGAATGGTGCCGTTTGTGACGCGATAATAAGCAATAATTCCTCGAAATGGATTAAATACCGAGTCAAATATCATGGCTTGAAGCGGTGCGTTTTCATCACCCTTTGGAGCTGGAATTTTTTTAATAACAGCCGCTAGTATTTCCAAAACACCCAAACCAGTTTTCCCCGATGCAGGAATAATATCCTCCATGGAACAACCGATAAGGTCAATTATTTGGTCAGATACTTCTTCGGGCATCGCCCCTGGAAGATCCATTTTATTTAGAATCGGAATTATTTCCAAATTGTGGTCGAGGGCCAGGTATAAGTTAGAGATTGTTTGTGCCTCAATTCCTTGTGAGGCGTCAACGATGAGAAGCGCACCTTCACAAGCGGCAATGGAACGCGAAACTTCATATGAAAAATCAACGTGCCCGGGTGTGTCAATCAAATTAAGAACGTAGTCTTCACCTTCAAAATGATAACTCATCTGAACTGCGTGACTTTTAATCGTAATTCCTCTTTCGCGCTCTATATCCATGTCATCGAGGGCTTGAGCTTTCACATCACGATCCGCGATAGTACCTGTTGTTTGCAACAAGCGATCTGCAAGCGTGCTCTTCCCATGGTCGATGTGAGCGATAATACAAAAATTACGTATGTTTTTAATCATTATTTATTGCCGTATTTAGAGTGCAAAATTACAGTAAAAAATTCGGATTTTAGTATCTTTTAAGGATTTCAGGAATCTAGGCTTCGAATAATATCTTTTCACATGCACACCCGACTAATTTATCAGAATTTTGATAAAAAATAAAGGAGAACGAGCGTCCTCCTTTATTGTACCTAAACCTAAACTACTACTACTTATGAAAACTAAATTTTGAATCTTTTTTAAGCGTTAAGACTATTTTAACCAGCCTAACTTGTACAAATGTAGAACTTTTTAAGAATACGAAACAACCGTAAGCCTAAAGTTTAACATTATTTTTAATTAGTAACTTCGCACTATTGAAATTCCAAATATTTATATGCATGCATAGCAAAAGAAATATTTACGAAAACTGTGCTAGTATTTTATCGGCTAGCGTTTTGCTTAACCCCAAGTAACTTTGCACCGACCATCCTGCTACGTGGGGAGAGAGGATTACTTGGCTAGAATTCTTTAGTGCAATAAAGTCTTTTGGGAGATCTTTTTTAAAGAAATTTTCGAAGCTGCCATCCTCGTATTCCAAAACGTCTAATCCTGCCCCAATAATTTTTCCATTTTGAATTCCTTCGACTACATTTTTTATACTAACTATTTTGCCGCGAGAAACATTAAGTAAGTAAATTGGGTTTTTACAACTTTCCAAAAATGCGCTGTTAAAGTAGTTTATCGTTTCACTAGTTTGTGGAACGTGGAAACTAATAACATCCGCTTGATTTAGAATAGCCTCTAGCGTGCTTTCTATTACAAAATGGTCTCCAAAAGCTGTTTTGTATTTGTCGTAAACGAGAACTTTGACATCGAAGCCTAATAATTTTTTTGCAAAGGCCGCACCGTTATTTCCAAAACCGATTATCCCAATAGTTTTCCCATCAAGTTCGTCTCCACGATTCCTTTCCCTATCCCAAATTCCGTTTTTAATTTCTTGGTGACCCGTATGAAGCTTATTCATCAAGGAGAGCAGCATTCCTAGAGCGTGTTCACCAACAGCGTTTCTATTTCCTTCAGGGCTATTGAAAAGTGAAATACTCCTGTTTTCACAAAATTCCACATCAATGTTTTCCATTCCAGCACCTGATCGAGCTATAAATTTCAAATTAGGACTTGACTGAATGCGTCTTGCATCCATAGGAAAGCGAGATCGAATAACCAGTCCTTCACAGTCCTTAAGTTTTTCAAAGACTTCTAAGTCTGACTCTTTTTCTGAATGGATACAAACATGACCGGCCTCAGTTAGTCTTTCGCTTAAAATAGGATGAACGGTGTCGACAAATAGAATATTCATGTTACATATTGAATAATAGCATTCCCACACTAAAGTAAATAAACAAACCGAGCACGTCGTTTAAGGTGGTTACAAATGGACCTGTAGCTAATGCGGGATCAATATTATATTTATCTAAAATAAGAGGTATAAGCGTGCCGAAAATTGCGGCAAAAACGATTACTATGAACAAAGAGAGACTAACAACAAGTCCGAGTAATGTATTTCCGAAAATATAGGCAATTCCATAAATCAAAACAGATAGTAAGGTTCCGTTTATCAGAGCAACCAAAGCCTCTTTTGCTAGTCTTTTGGAAATAGTCCCAAATAGATCTTGGCCTTTTGCGAGAGATTGAACGACGATTGCAGAAGATTGAACGCCTACATTTCCCCCCATGGCAGTAATTAAGGGAATGAAAAATGCCAAAGCAGGAATTTAGGATATGCCCATTTCGAAGCCAGATATAACTTGAGCGCCTAAAATTCCACCTAACATTCCGATTAATAACCAAGGCAACCTTGCTCGAGAAATTCTCCAGACAGTGGAATTAGATTCAATTTTTTCAGAAATACCGGATGCCAATTGAAAATCTTTATCCGCTTCTTCCTTAATGAAGTCGACAATATCGTCAATGGTAATTCGACCGACTAGTTTTCCTTGCAAATCGACTACAGGAACGGCAACTAAGTCATACTTTTCCATGACTTTAGCGACTTGCTCATCGCTATCGTTTGTTTTGACAGAAATAATATTTTTTTCGGTGTAGAGTTCGCGAATTTTATTTTTAGGATCTGCAAATAGCAATTTTTTCAAAGAAAGAAGTCCTACAAGACGATTCATATCATCCACGACGTAAATTGTATAAACTTGTTCAACATCCTCCGCTTGTCTTCTCAATTCGACTAAACAACGATTAACTGGCCAATCCATTCTTGCCTGAATAAACTCTTTTTGCATCAAACCTCCGGCAGTATCTTCGTTGTAATTAAGTAAATCAACTATATCCTCCGCTGCATCGTCATTTTCCATATGAGAAATGACTTCTTGAATTTTGTCTTCAGATAATTCGCCCAGAATATCGGCCGCATCATCTGAGTCCAAATTTTCCAATTGATCAGCCATTTCCTTTGAGGATAACGAAGCGAGGAATCTATCTCGAATGTCTTCCTCCAGTTCCATCAAAACATCAGACTGTGTATCGTCAGGGAGACAATAATAGATGTATTTTGCTCCTTCTAAGTCTAATTGATCCAGAATTTCCGCAATATCTGCGTAATGCAGTTCGAGAATATTGACATTAATCCACGGTTGATCATCACGCGAAATGGCTACGTTCAGTTCATCAAGAAAGACTTTTGTTAATTCGAACTGCATGAAATTTATTTTTTTAGCAAATATAATATTTTGTAAGTTCAAGTAATAAGTGCAACAGATAAATTTAAAACACTTGGGACTAGTCCCAAGTATTTTAGGATC
>JBDNIA010000105.1:0-7026 GCA_041688525.1 Crocinitomicaceae bacterium
AAAGTTCGTGTCGGTGAACGTAAGCTAGTTACGTTCTACTGGTAAAGTTCACGATATGCATTTAAAATAAATATAATTTGGAGAGGCTTCATATGCTATCACTTGGAAAAGGTTTCAATAGACTCTCCTAATAATTATAAAAAAATCCTGATTATTTCTCCAACCTCACAAAAAAGCTCGTTCCTTTTCCTTCTTCAGATATAAAGGATACTTCACCAAGATGGAGTTCTACCATTTGTTTTACCATGGCTAAACCAAGGCCTGTTCCGGCAGATTTTGTGGTGAAATAAGGAACAAAGATATTTTCTTTTTCTCTTTCAGAAATTCCTATTCCGTTGTCTTTTATTTCAAGGGTTACTTCGTTCTTGTCACGAACAACAGATACAATCACTTCACCGTCTGGTTTGTCTTGAATAGCTTGAAATGCGTTTTTAATGAGGTTATTAAAAATGCGCACCATCATGTCTTTATCGACTGAAATAAAAACCTCTTTTTCGGCACATTCCAATCTAATTTTGCGCTGGCCGTTTCGACTAAAGACTTGGATTACATTTTCTAGTAAAGTACGAATTTCAACTTCTTCCACTTGTGGCTGCGGCATTTTGGCAAAATTTGCAAATTCGTTTGCAATGCGTGTAAGGCCATCAATTTGTTCTACCAAGGATTTCGTAACCTTTTGAAATTTTTCCTTCGACATTGGCGCTTTTGGATCATACAAGCGCTCGAAGTGCTGCAATCCCAATTTCATTGGCGTAAGTGGGTTTTTAATCTCATGTGCAACTTGTTTCGCCATTTCTCGCCATGCGCTTTCCCGTTCGCTTTGGGCTAATTGTTCCGCTTTTATTTCGAGTTCATCAATTTTCTGATTGTACTCTTTTACCAAAGCGCCAATTTCATCGTCTTTGGTGTAAATTATACGCTCGTTTCGCTTGCCCAAATTTACTTTTGCAAAGCTCTCTTGCAAAACGCGCAGCGGAGCCGTCAACCAGCCTGAAACAAAAATAGCGATCACAACAGAAACGGCCAATAAGAGCATGAATACATTTATAATTGCCGTTAAAAATCGCTGAATTTGGAACTCAAAGTCTTTTTGTTGACCGAAATGTTGTAGGTTTAAGAATCCTTGTAATTCAGCATTGTTATTGTAGTAGGGCATATACGCACTCGAAAAATTCAAAGATCCTATTTGTTCTTGGTGAATATATTCGCTTTCGTAGTTTAAACGCATTTCTTTCAAGGCAATTGGATTCATCTGCTCGCTAATCAAACCTATATTAAAAACTTTAGGCCTCGAACTAGCTAGAAGATAGCCTTTCGTATCGTAGAAATTAATATCCGTAACGAATACTTTGGCGAATTTCTTCAAGTAGAAAGTCATTTTATTTCCGTCCTTATCTATGGCTACTCGTTCTTCATTCCCAAACTTCGATTGAAATTCGATTTTTACTGAGTTGAGTTTTTCAGAAATCACTCTGTTGGTATATTCATTGTATTGATCTCGAACAAAAATTCCACTTCCCCATCCATAAATAAGCAAGGAAAGAAACACCAATAATATCAGCACCAATTGAATTTTTACAGCTAAGGTCAAAGTTCCTTTATCAAACTGATCTTCATTTAACTGAAACAACAATGGTAAAAGCAATATGCCGAGAAAACAAAACAGATAAGAAAACGTAGTTAGCAAGTCAAGCCAAGTGGAATTCTTCGTCGAAAGTACAACATAATCGTTCGCTCCTTTTTTCACGAAATAGTGATTGTAGTCTTTATAATTGGCGTAAAATCGGGTATCCCCATTTGTTCGAACAATAGCGTCAATAACAGTTGGATATGAAAAATATCCATACCGGTTCAGCAACTGTCCATCGTAATATTTAGCAATAGAATAACTTTCCAACGACTGAAAAACTTTTGCTTGGTTGGAAATTAACAACCTTGGAAAGCCGATTTCTTCTGGTATTCGTTTCGATTTTAGCGTAGCATAAAACAGGCCTACTTTCCCCGATTTGGATACAATAGGCATACGAAACAAATAAGAATATTGCTCTACATAATCTGCGATAAAAAAGGATAAAGAATCGACTTCTGAGGGCGTTCCATTAAAATTAATTACCCTGTCTAATTGGGCTTTGGTTTTATTTTCGTTCTCAATAAGAGGTTGCGCATTTTCATCAAAAAGGAAGAAATCCATATCGTATTGCTCCCAAAAGCCATTAAAATTTCGTCGCTCAATTCCTTCTTGAAATTCTGTTAAACCGATTATCCTTGGCTCTTCAATAAATCGAGATAAAAAGAGATCCTTTCTAAGTTTTTCTTCTACGTCTACGAATTCCAATTCCGTGATGATGTCTTTATCCGTTTTTAATTGATTTGCATACAATTCACGATCACTTCGTTCCTTTCTATCACTGAAAACACCTATGCTTGTAGCCAAACAAAGTGTGAATAGAAAGAACAAAACTAAACCTTGTCGGAAGCCAATTTTCTTTGTTTCTTTTTCTCTAAAATAAAGCAAGACGAGTAAAAACAAAAAAGGGAAAAGTGCTGAGAACAGCATTTCATTTCCAAAATTTATTTCAAACAAGAAATAAAAAAAACTAGCTATGAAAGTCACAACAACCAATCTTGAAAGTGAAACGTTAGATTTCCACAAATGCATCGAGCAAGCATGTAACAAGCGCAAATAAGCGTGAAATATTACGCCAACAGCCGCAATGGCAATTAACGAATACATGTCCAACTCGAAAAGATGATTGATGTGGAAAGGTATGGTCGAGTTTTCAATCAAACCATGAAGCAATAGCAAAAAGAAATACCAAAAGACAAAAAACCCAAAGTAAACGGATAGGAACAGTAGCGTTCGAACGCTATCCTTTTTTATGCTCACAACTCCCCTTAAGACCATGTTGCAGAGCAAAACAAACAGCATGGTATTGAGAATGAATGTGGCGAAATTCGGGAACAATTCATTCGACGCGTACAAACTCGGCTGAAAAGCAAGTATAGAATTAAAAGAAGTGAACCAATCGTTTTGGATTGAGAATGCGTATAAGGTAAATAACACGCCTGCAGAAACGAAGGTAAATATCAAATTTAATTTTTTCCACCAGCTAAAAAACAAGGCGAAGAAGAAACCAAAAACCAAAATAAACAAACAGAAAAAAAGTGCCGACTGCGTTCTTGAAAACACAAAAGTATTGAACGGTAGCAAACTAAACAAATAATCTCCTTTGGCATTATAGATATTGTTGTTCCCTTCGGCTAAAGAAATTTCCATCGGCGAACCCGGATCTAGTTTTGGGTTGAAATTATTTATCAAGTCCTTATTCTGGTACGAATAATCTTTTTTTATCAAAAAGGAAACTGATAAAACTACCCGGTTTATTTTCAATACTTTGGCGTAATACCAGCCATTTTGAAGGTGAATTATTCCTTCTGAAGGAAAATGAATGTCGGCAAAACGAAGAATAGGCAAGGTATTCGTATTCCAATAAAGTAAAGAATCGTTCCTATAAATATGAACATTGCAGTCGGATGAATTTTGTTTCTGCCAAATTTGATTCAATCCTTTTTTTTCAAAATTGGTTTTTTCATAACGCAATACATCATCTAATTTCTTTTCATAATCCAAGAAATTCGTTTGAAAATTTTTGACCTCCTTCGGTAAATTTGGTCGAAAAAGATGAAAAGAATACGCTAAAAAGAGAATCAGAGAGAGTATAAAAAACAACTCCAAGCGATATTTATACATTTTCCATCTAAAGGACATACTTAACTTGAAAAACGTTTGCGACTAGTTGAACATATGATTGATTAAAGTTCGCATAAATTCTGGAAAGCACAACACAAGATAGGCAAACTTCACTTTTTCGCTGGCTAAACTCCCATTTCTCTTCCGTGTATATCGCGAAAGACGAATTGGCTCGTCTTTTCAACTTTTCGATCTATTTCATCTTTGAAATAAGAAAACTCTATTTGTGTGCAAAGGAAATTTTAGAAAAGCGAAAAACAGGTAATCTGCGCATCTGCAATTTAATTTTAAGGTTGGTGTTTAAAAAACTCTCCCATCCTGGTATTTAATCTTTCGTATTCTCCATCGAAATCATGTTCGTTTCGGAAAAGGAAATGTGCTTTTTCCTTATGGGGAGCCAAAAATTGATCAAAACAAGGTAAAACGTGGTTGTTCCATTGGTATAAAATCGCTTCTCTTGTATACCCTCTGGTTTCCTCATCTCTGTATAATCGTCTATCCAACTGAATTGCCGAATCGACCTCCATAAAAATGCTGAAATCAAGCAAATCATGAATTTCCTCGTAATGAAAAAGAAACAAGCCTTCTACGATGATTACTTCAGATGGATGAAGAGTAATCAACATATTTTTATTGGGCGGTGCATTGAAATGATATTCTTTTACTTCAATAGATTTGCCTTGGTGCAAAGCTCTCAAATCAGAAATCATTTTTTCACTATTGAGTGCTGTTGGTAAATCGAAATTCACTTCGCCATTTTCATCGACTAATTGTTCATCAAATGGTCGATAATAATTGTCCATTGAAAAAACTGTTGGCTTCAAAGATTGATGTCCCTTGGCCAACTTTCGTAGCAAGGTTGTTTTCCCTGAGCCACTTCCACCACAAATTCCTATTATCATTTTTGACGCAATGCTTAAACTTTCTCCGCAAAAGTAATATCTTCTTTTTAACTATTCCATTAATTCTTGCACGACATTAACACAAAAACCTTTTGTTATACAATATCTGCCACGTGACTTTTTTTGGATATCACTAACTTTCTTGCGACTTTTATCGTCTTATCAGATAGGCACACAACATTATTAAAAATATGAAAAAAACGATTTTCTTAGCTCTTGTGCTATCAACGAACCTTGGTTTTGCGCAAACTCAATCTGGAATGCTTCCCCCAAATTTCAAAGATAAAGTACCAACTGTGTCTTCTTTTTATACTACTGAAAAGGTAAACAACGTGTTAGAACGCGAAAATTCACGGGCAACGAATGAGCAAACGGGCGACAAAATAATGCGTTTTGGCAAAGAAATAGTTGCAAATATTGATTTCATTTCCGTAGCAACACAATTCACGCAACCCAATGGAAGAGTTCTATATCAATATGGAATAAAATCAAAAGGCGCACTTTCAATCAATTTAATTTTAGAGCAATTCCACTTGGCAGATGATGCCTATTTGTTTCTGACGGATTTGAAATCTCGAAAATTTATCGGTGCTTACTCTTCTATAAACAATAACAATGCTGAAGTTTTAGGGACGGAGTTGTTGAACGCGGATGAAGTCGTAATTGTATTAGATGAGCCAGCAAATGCTGCAAAACCTTCTCGATTCATAGTTACTACTATTGTTCACGGTTTCGAAGATTTAGAAATTCTCGCCAAAGGCTTAAACACTTCTGGTGCTTGTCAATACGATGTAAATTGCAGCATAGGAAGTGGTTACGAATTACAAAGAAATTCAGTTGCCATGATGGTAAATGGTGGTGGTTTTTGTACCGGATCCCTTGTCAACAATACTTCAGGAAACATAATTCCTTATTTCATTTCTGCGCGTCATTGCGGCACAAATCCAAGTAATTGGGTTTTCCGTTTTCGTTGGGAAGCGCCCATTAGCCAAACTTCATGTGCAACTACTTCGCCTTCTGGTAATGGCCCACAAACCTACAATGTAAATGGTGCGCAACTAAAAGCTCAAAATACCAATTCTGATTTTGTCCTAGTAAAATTAAACTCCTATCCCGATCCAAATTGGGGCATTTATTATAACGGTTGGGACAATACAGATTCTGCTAACGCATCGATGGGAATTGGGATACACCATCCAGATGGAGATATTACAAACATCTCTATAGAAAATAATCCTCTATCGCAGCAAACTATTTCTTTCATTAGCACACAAGACAACGTTTGGTTAATCAATAGTTGGGATTATGGTGTAACGGAACCCGGCTCTTCAGGATCTCCACTTTTTAATCAAGAAAAAAGACTAATTGGTGTGCTTTCTGGCGGCACAGCTGCTTGTCAAGGTACTTCTCCAAATGGACAACCCGATTTTTATGGCCGTTTTGGTTACGGCTGGAACAATGCGGCAAGTGCAAGTGGGCGGCTAAAGGATTGGTTGGACTCTGCAAATACTGGCGCTACAATTATCGATGGAGTTGATCCTGCAATAGGTTATGCTTTAGTTGATGCTTCCTTAACAACCTTGTTAGGAGCTCCTGAATCGAAATGCGATAGTGTTGCAAATCTAAATTTCCAATTGCTTAATAGCGGACTAAATAATTTGACGCAAGTAGATTTCGCTTATGGATTTAATGGATTGTACAACAACAATTATACTTGGACGGGAAATTTACCAACTTATGGAATGGCTTCTATTAATTTAGGAAATATAGCCATTCCCCTTGGTCAGAATAATTTTTCTTTGAAAGTTGTAAATTCAAACGGATCCGCGGATATCAATGTTTCCAATAACTTTTTAAATAAACCCATGCATCGTTTACAAAATGATTTTACAGCCAAATTAGCCTTGGATCTAGATTGTTACGGAACTGAAACTTCTTGGATTTTGAAAGATGATTTGGGAAACACTTTGTATGCAAGTGAGGCTTATCCAGACAGTGCCGAAGGTTTGTACGAATATCTGTTCTGCCTCGGCTATGGTTGCTACACAATGTCTATTTATGACCAATACGGCGATGGAATGACCGGTTGTTCAGGTGGCGATGGCGGAAACGGTTCTTATATTTTGAGCAACAATGCAACCGGGTTTGTCTTTGCTGAATTAGCTGAAATTGATGCCGACTTTGGAAACGTACTAGACAAATCATTCTGTGTTTCCAATACCACTTCTTTGAATGAATACATTTTAGAAAATATCATCAGCGTATTCCCAAATCCAGGAAACAACGTATTGAATATTCAAACAGGAAGCCTTGAATTGAATCAAATCACGGTTTATTCCTACACGGGACAAGAAGTCTTTAAAGAAAATTTTA
>JBDNIA010000106.1:0-12837 GCA_041688525.1 Crocinitomicaceae bacterium
ATCACAGACCAATCAGAAAAGTCAATTATCTTAGTCCTATTGAAACTCTGAATAATAAGTTTGTTGCACTTATGAGTTGAACACAGCTATTCTTGTATTTTAATATCTACTGCAATGAACAACAATTTCATTTTCAAAATTTCAACTTTTTGTTTCGTTCTTTTTGTGAACGAAATTTTTGCACAATGCACCATTCCTCCTATCAATTTAGGGCCCGACACTACGCTTTGTCCCAACCAGACTTTAACATTAAATGCCGCTGCTAATACTTCGTACACTAGCTACTTGTGGAATAATAATACTACAAATGCTACTCGCGTAATTTCTTCTGCCGGAACATATAGCGTAGTTGGAACATTTCTTGGACCAAATCTTATTACAAATGGCGATTTTGAAAGCGGAAATTCAGGCTTCACGACAAACTACACCCTTGGAACTGGCGGTTCTTATGGTTTGGTTTCAAACCCTGGCACCTATGCTATCGTTACGTCACCAAATTTCGCTCATTCCAACTTTACTTCCTGCGCAGACCACACCGTCAATCCGGGTGTAAATATGATGGTCGTAAATGGCGCCGCAACTCCCGCCACCAATGTTTGGTGCCAATCAGTAATTATCCAACCCAATACAAACTACCAACTAAGCGCTTGGTTGTCGAATGCACTTAATGACATAAATGTTGCCCAGTTGCAATTTTCAATAAATGGATCTTCCGTTGGCCCTGTTTTTTCAACAGGCACAACAGGGTGTAATTGGCAGCAATTCTTCCAAATTTGGAATTCAGGAACAAATACATCTGCAAATATTTGCATTCTGAATCAAAATGTTGGAGGAAGTGGAAATGATTTTATTTTAGATGATATTACTTTTCGACCTGTCTGCGTTTCCACAGATACAATTGTTGTCAATTATTCTACGAACCCCATCGTTGATTTAGGTGTGGATCAATTCGAATGTGACGGATCTCTAATTACATTGGATGCGCAAAATCCTGGATTTAATTATGCTTGGACAGGCGGGTCTTCTAGTCAAACTTTATTAGTTGATACGAGCGGGAATTATCAGGTAACCGTAACTAATTCTAATTTTTGCTCTTCAAGCGATAACGTAAATATTACTTTTGAAACTCAAAAATCGGCTGGAAACGACGTCCAAGAGACATGGTGTAATACCAATGGAACGCAAAACTTAAATACATTCCTGAGTCCTAATTCGGATATTGGCGGAACGTGGTCTGATTGGAACGGCACACTTAACGGTCAGTTATCAATGTCTGGAATGTTAAATATAAATTCGATTCCAGGTCTTCATGAAGCTATTTATGTTGTTAGTGGGACGTATTGTCCAAATGATACAAGTCTTTTTAATATTACGATTTACCAACAGCCTGCTCATGTCAATCCCTCAAGTTTATCTCTTTGTAATACTTTAAATGATTTTGAAGATCTAAACCCTTTTGTAAGTGGGGTAACAGCAGATCTAAGCCCATTCTGGATAGAAAGTTCACCTACTCCATCCAATCAATTTAACCCAAATACAGGTATGCTAGAATTGTCCAATTTAAATGGAGGGGATTACGAATTTGCCTATGTTTTACCTGCTCAATCACCCTGTATAAACGATACTTCGTATGTTTATATTTCTGTAACAGAAAATCCAATAATTCAATTTTCCACCGATGTATTAAAAGGATGTTTACCGCTCGATGTCAATTTTGTGAATCAAAGCACATATGAAACAAATTCAACTGTTACTTGGACTTTGGAAGATGGGACCATTTCTACTTTACCAAATGGATTCAATCATCAATTTCTTAGTCCAACATGCTTCGATGTGACTCTATCTATAACCGCAAATAGTTTGTGTACAACGCAAGAAACCATTCTCGACATGATTTGTGTCGACCCATTGCCCTTTGCTGATTTTATTTCCGACTTGTCCGTTGCATACTCTGATGATCCGACTATTGACTTTACCAATCAATCCATTTTAAATCAAACCAACGCGTGGGATTTTGACGATTTAACGAGCAGTGTAGAAATTAATCCAACTCATCAATTCCCTACAGGACAAGTTGGAAACTATAATGTAGAATTGATTGTCACCTCATCCGAGGGTTGTAAGGATACAACTTACAAAATAGTGAGAGTACAAGATCAACTACTAATTTATGTTCCCAATGCATTTACCCCAGATGGCGATGAATTCAACGGTGTTTTCCTGCCGATAATCGCTGCGGGAATGGATGAAGCAACCTTTCAAATGAGTATTTTTGATCGATGGGGATATCTTTTATTTCAGACACACGATTTATCAATTGGTTGGGATGGAACTAAAAATCAAAAAAATACGGAGGCCGGAATATACATTTGGCGAATTCAATTTAAAGACGAAAAAACCGATGAGAAAAAGTTATTTACAGGTCATGTTCAATTGATTCGTTAACCCGAAATTATTTCTTGTTAAAATATATTCAAACAAAAATGCCCACTCTTTCGAATGGGCATTTTTATACTCTTTTCATCGATTATTAATCCAAGACATTGGCATAGCTTTCAACGCTTGGACATGAACATATTAAATTTCTGTCTCCATAAGCACTATCTACTCTTCGCACGGGAACCCAATATTTGAATTCTTTTAAATAAGAAACCGGATAAGCTGCCTCCTGCGGTGAGTAAGGATAATTCCAATCTCTATTAATAATACAATCTGCCGTATGCGGTGCATTTTTCAGTAAGTTATTTGCTTTATCTGCATGACCGTTTTCAATTTCTTTGATCTCCTGTCGGATTTTGGTCATAGCCTCAATGAAACGATCTAATTCCTCTTTATCCTCACTTTCTGTTGGCTCTATCATTAAAGTGCCAGCAACCGGGAAAGAAACCGTTGGAGCGTGAAAACCATAATCAATCAATCGTTTCGCTATATCAGCAACTTCTATGTCCGCTGTTTTCTTAAAATCGCGGCAATCCAAAATCATTTCGTGTGCTACAGTGCCATTCTTTCCGGCATAAAGTATGTCGTAATCTCCTTTTAAACCTGCAGCAATATAATTTGCATTCAAGATTGCAATTTCCGTAGATTCTCTTAATCCTTCTGCGCCTAACATTTTAATGTAGGCATAAGAAATTAATAAAATCAACGCACTACCATAAGGGGCTCCCGATATGGCTGAAATTGCTTGTTCTCCTCCTACTTTAATAACCGGATTTCCAGGTAAAAATGGCAATAGATGTTCTGCTACACCAATTGGACCCATTCCTGGACCTCCACCACCGTGAGGGATAGCAAATGTTTTATGCAAATTCAAGTGACAAACGTCCGCTCCAATATTTCCTGGATTAGTTAAGCCAACTTGGGCATTCATATTTGCACCGTCCATGTAAACTTGACCGCCGTTGTCATGGATAATACTTGTAATTATTTTAATCCCTTCTTCGTAAACTCCATGTGTTGAAGGGTAAGTAACCATTATTCCGGCCAATTCAGTCCCAATTTGGTCGGCAACTGTTTTCAATTGATCTATATCGATATTCCCATTTTCATCACAACCTGTTACAACAACCTCAAATCCAGCCATAACTGCTGAAGCGGGATTGGTTCCATGTGCTGACGAAGGGATAATCATTTTCTTTCGTTGAACGTCACCATTTGATAAATGGTAAGCTTTTATGACCATCAATCCTGCGTATTCTCCTTGTGCACCTGAATTAGGTTGCAAGGAAACACCGGCAAAACCAGTACATTCAGATAAATCTGCTTCCAATTGACGGAACATCTCATGATAACCTTCTGCCTGATGAACCGGAGCAAATGGGTGAATATTCGCAAATTTCGGATTTGTAATAGGCATCAATTCAGCAGCTGAATTCAATTTCATTGTACATGAACCCAATGGAATCATGGAGTGCACCAATGAAAGATCTTTGTTTTCTAAACGCTTCAAGTAGCGCATCATTTTCGACTCCGAATGGTACTTACTGAAAGTTGGATGACTCAATACAGCATCAGCACGCATGAATCTTGGCGCTAAAGTTACATTTTTTTCTTCACTGGGCGATTCAGCATCTTTCACAAGAACTTGAGCGAAAATATCTAAAATTACTTGAACATCTTTGTGCGTATGTGGCTCGCCGAAAGAAATACACAATTCATTTTTATTGATGTAATTGAAATTCATTCCAACGGCTTCTGCTGCAGATTGAATTTCAAAAGCGGGCACACCTTTTAACCAAAGTGTATCGAAAAATGCTTTTCCACCTAATTCGACGCCCATTTTTTCTAAACCTTCAGCAGTGTGCGAAGCTAAACCATGCACATGTAATGCAATTTCGCGAATTCCAATTGGGCCATGGTAAACCGCGTACATACTTGCCATTACCGCTAATAGTGCTTGTGCAGTGCAAATATTAGATGTTGCTTTGTCTCTTTTAATATGTTGCTCGCGCGTTTGGAGCGCCATTCTCATGGCCATATTTCCATCATCGTCCTTGGAAACTCCAATAATACGACCGGGCATATTTCTTTTGTATTCATCTTTCGCAGCAAAAAACGCAGCATGTGGTCCTCCATAACCCATTGGTACGCCGAATCGTTGAGACGAACCCAAAACTACATCGGCTCCCATGTGTCCAGGTGCTCTTAAAACCACCAAAGACAAAATATCAGCCGCAACGGCTACGCGAATTTCATTTGCCTTCATTTTGCTAATGAAACCTTCAATATCTTTCACTCGACCAAAAGAATCAGGATATTGAATTATAGAACCAAAGAACGTTGCATCTCCTTCAAATGTTTCTGGGTTGCCAAAAACCAATTCTATTCCTAAATTTTTAGCTCTACCTGAAATCACCTCTTTTGTTTGAGGAAAAGCAAATTCCGAAACAAAAAATTTATTTATACCTTCCTTAATTTCATTTCTGCTTCTAGAATTCCAGAACATCATCATTGCTTCCGCACCCGCTGTAGCTTCGTCCAAAAGTGATGCATTGGTAATTTCCATTCCCGTTAAATCCAAAATCATCGTCTGGAAATTCAACAGTGCCTCCAATCTTCCCTGCGAAATTTCAGCCTGATAAGGTGTATATGCCGTGTACCATCCGGGATTTTCAAGAACGTTTCTCAAAATTACTGGAGGAACTATCGTTTCAGAGTAACCCAAACCAATAAATGACTTATTCACTACATTTTTGCTTGCCAATTCTCCAATGTGATCTAGGAATTCCTGTTCAGTCATCGCAACATCCACATTCAATTCACGACCTATGCGAATGTGCGCTGGAATGGTTTTATCAATCAATTCCGCAACACTGGAAATCCCGATTTTAGCCAACATTTCTGCCTTTTCAGCTTCATTTGGACCAATGTGTCTTTTCGAAAATTTATTCATTTTATCCTTGTCTTTTTGAGGGTGCAAATATACGTAAAATTCTATTTCTTAAGAACACCTAATCATTAGAAATGTTTTGATTGTTCATTTGTTTTTCTTGGTCGCTTTACGAACAATTTATTTTTTTTCATCACTCAACGTAACTCAATTTCAGCATATTGGATCTGCCACTCTCTTCTAGTGGAATAGACGCTACATTTATAACCAAATCCCCCAATTTCAGTAGACCTTGCTTTTTCATAATATACTTGATGTCAGCAATGGTGTGATCTGTTGAAACCATTTTGTCATAAAAAAATGCCTGAACACCCCAAACTAAATTCAACTGTGTCAAGATATCTCTGTTGCTTGTAAAAACATAAACCGGCGCAGTTGGTCGTTGAGATGCGATTTTATAAGCTGTATATCCAGAAAATGACATTGTAATAATCGCATCAGTCTCCGTCCGCTGTGCCAGACGTACCGCATTAAAGCAAATTGAATCCGTAATAAATCGGGCTTGACTTTTCTCGGGCAATTCTTCCTTATTATAGATTCCGTCAAAAGTTTCAATTTCACGGACAATATTGGAAATGGTTTTAATCACCTCAATCGGGTGTTTTCCAACAGATGTTTCACCGGACAGCATAACAGCATCCGCTCCATCCAAAACGGCATTCGCCACATCGTTTACTTCCGCTCTCGATGGTGTGATATTTTCTATCATACTTTCCATCATTTGCGTCGCAACGATAATTGGCTTGGCGTTTAAGCGACATTTATTGATTAACATTTTCTGGATTAATGGAACATTTTGGTAAGGAATTTCCACTCCTAAATCACCTCGTGCTACCATTACTCCGTCGCTTTGTTCTATTATATCGTCAATATCATTTAATGCTTCAGGTTTTTCAATTTTTGAAATCACCTTTGCTTTGCCTTTTGCGTGTTTAATAATATGCTTCAATTCAATAATATCGCGAGCGGACCGAACAAACGAAAGGGCAATCCAATCTACGTTATGTTCCAAAGCAAACTGTAAATCCTCCTTATCCTTTGCCGTTAGAGATGGCATTGAAATTTTGGTGTTCGGTAGGTTAACCCCTTTTTTCGAAGATAAAATCCCGCCATTTAAAACCTTAGCTTTAACTTCTTTTCCGTCCGTACTTTGAATTTCAAGAATGATTTTACCGTCGTCCAACAAGATTTTCTCCCCTTTTTTAACATCGCGCGGAAGAGACTCATAGTTAATGGAGAATTTTTCCTTTGTTCCAAGAACTTTTTCTGTTACGATTGAAACAATTGTTCCGTCCACTAATTCCACTCCATTGTTTTCAATTTCATGGGTGCGTATTTTCGGGCCTTGTAAATCGGCTAAAATTGCTACGTTTAAGCCCGTTTCTTTATTCAATTTTCGAATCAATTTAATATTCGCTAAGTGGTCTTCATGCGAACCGTGCGAAAAATTCAATCGACAAACATTCACTCCTTGAAAAAACATTTCTTTCAAAACCTCCGGTTTGTTGCTCGCTGGACCTAAAGTCGCGACAATTTTTGTTTTTTTATTTAACATATCTCTTTTGTACTTATAAACTAATATTTTGTATTGAATCAAATCCTTCTGGATCAAAAGCATAGGCAGCCAAAATACTACCTACAGCATTTAGTTTGCGCACCCACTCGGCAGAATCTACAGAATTTGGTTCTTTAATAAAAAGGAAAAAATCAATTTTTGGTTGCTCAGAAACCAAAAAGCGATTTCCTGAAACATTCTTAATTAAAAAATAGGAGCACATGTTTTCTTCCTCGTAGTATTCGTAAAAACTGTGGAAGGAGCTTCTGTGTTTTTTTACTTTGTTGGTAGCAAATTCTTCATCGGCTTTGGCCAGGTGCAAACCCATTGCCTCATTAATGCCCCACGCCAAACGATAATCTCTATGGTGAGAACAAATTCCGATCATATCGAAATCATATTCTGGTTCCAGCGTAAGATTATATTTTTTGACTTTTGCCATATTTAGTGCGAATTTACACTTTTTGAACGCAAACAATCTGAGAAGCTATTTTAAATAAGCTCAGTATGCACAAAATTAACTTTCAATTAATCTTAATGCGCGTTGGAAAGGAATTAACAAAAGAAATAATCTATTTTTGCCCCATGAAAATAGAAACAAAAAGTTGGTTAATTCTGATTTTACTTGCGTGTATTTGGGGCTCTTCTTTTATTTTAATGAAACGTGGAATGCAAACCATGAGCGGCCAGGAAATTTTTACCGATATGCAAGTTGGCGCATTGCGTATGTTTTTCGCTGGAACGATACTTCTCCCCTTTGCTCTGAAGGCGCTCCAGAAAATAAAGAAAGCGAGGGACGTTCTATTTCTTTTTATAGTTGGGTTCTGTGGTAATTTTATTCCCGCGTTTCTTTTCACTTATGCGGAGACTGCCATCTCATCTGGGTATGCTGGAATGTTGAATAGTTTTACCCCAATATTCACAGTTCTAATCGGTTTCTTCGTCTTCAAAATTCATTTAACTACTTTGCAAATCATAGGGCTTGTGATTGGAACGTTAGGAATGATTCTATTAATGTATTCTGGTCACCTACAACCCAATAATGGAGGATTGATTCATGTCCTCGCGATTGTTTTCGCAACTTTACTTTATGGTATCAGCCTAAACATTATCAAACATAAATTAAGCCATTTCTCCGCAGTCGAAATTACTTCAATGGCCTTGCTATTTGTCCTTGTCCCAGCCATAATCGCTAACGGATTTTTCGGAACAATAGCGACAATTCAAACCAACGAACATGCTTGGGAAGGATTGGGTTACATTGCTGTTTTAGGAATCGTTGGCACTGCATTTGCCGTCATTATTTTTAATCAAATAATCGCTTTACGCGATGCTTTATTTGCCAGTAGTGTCACTTACTTCATTCCTATTGTTGCTGTTTTTATCGGGTTTGGTTTTAAGGAAAGTATAAATACTGCTCAAATCGCTTCTATGATAGTTGTTCTGCTCGGTATATTCTTTGTGAATTATTGGCCTCAGTTACAATTGAAACGCAAGGCCAGAGCCTTGAAACAGTGATTGGATTATTTAGAGGAGTTCACAAATTGAATGTCTTCGTGGGGTTATTTGGAGCGCTTCGCACATTTGAAGATTACAAAATGGTAAAACGTGCGAAGCAATTCAAATCTCCAATATACGAAGCTCTCCAAATTAACCAATTTATTTCCGATGTTCAACCGAGTAAAGCCAATTTTCAAAAAAAAGAAGCGCAATATTTGTGCCCTCAAAAGAATAATGTATCTTTGTCCTCCAATTTAGAAACACAATTTAATTAAAAACAGCTATATGTACGCAATTGTAGAGATAGCAGGGCAGCAGTTTAAAGTGCAAAAAGACCAAAAATTGTATGTTCATCGTTTGGCAGAGGAAACAGGAGCGAAGATAGAATTCGACAAAGTTTTACTTGTAGACAACGATGGAGTAATTACACTTGGCGCCCCGGCTATAGAAGGAGCTAAAGTTACCGCAGAGGTGCTTGGCCATGTTAAAGGAGACAAAGTAATCGTTTTCCGCAAGAAGAGAAGAAAAGGCTACCGTAAGAAAAACGGTCACCGTCAATTTTTCACTTCGATTGCAATCAAAAGCATTACAGCTTAAATTAAAAAATAATTTTTCGTTCCGGCGAAATAAAAAGATAAGACAATGGCACATAAAAAAGGAGCAGGTAGTTCGAGAAATGGTCGTGAATCAGCAAGTAAGCGTCTTGGGGTGAAAATCTTTGGGGGTCAGGCTGCACTTGCAGGAAATATCATTATCCGCCAAAGAGGAACACAACATCATCCAGGAACAAACGTAGGTATTGGCAAAGACCATACTTTGTTTGCTTTAACCGACGGTGTAGTCGAATTCCGCAGAAAAAGAAATGATCGTTCGTTTGTATCAGTTGTTCCATTTGAAACAGCAGAAGCATAACAAATTTCGATTGAAATTAAGAAGCGTGTTGGTTTGTCCATCACGCTTTTTTTTGTTTCATCATTTTTCTTCAAACATTTACCTTCCTTTCCATTCGAAAAGGAATCTATTTTTTTTATAAAATTTGACATTCCTACCTTTATACATCTTCAAAGGGGGAATATTTATATCAATTTACTAAATTTACAATCGAAAAGAATTGAAATACCATGCTTGAAATTACAAGAATCCGTACCGAAAAAGAAGCCGTAATTGAGGGCTTAAAAAAACGAAACTTAGATGCTACTGCAGCAATTGAAAAAGTTTTAGCTATCGATGCCCTATGGCGTTCGAAAAAAATAGAAGTCGAAGCTCTCTCTGCCGAATTAAATTTAGTTGCCAAGGAAATTGGTGAGCTATTCAAACAAGGAAAAACCGCGGAAGCAAATCAAGCAAAAGAAAAAACAATAAGCTTAAAATCAAGAGAGTCTGAGCTTAAATCTGACGTTGAAAAACTGGAAGCACATATTCAAAACTTATTGTACCAATTGCCAAATGTACCCAACGAATTGGTCAAAGCTGGGAAAAGTGAACTAGACAATGAAACTATATACGAATTTGGAAAGGAACCAAACTTTAATTTTGAACCCGTTCCTCACTGGGATTTAGCAAAAAAATATGGACTCATCGACTTTGAATTAGGTGTAAAAATCACCGGTGCTGGGTTCCCTGTTTACCGAGGAAAAGGAGCGAAACTCCAACGGGCATTAATCAACTTTTTCTTAATAGAAGCCGGTAACGCTGGATATGAAGAGTATCAAGTTCCCCATATGGTTAATGAAGCGTCTGGAATTGGAACGGGGCAATTACCAGACAAAGAAGGTCAAATGTATCATAGCACAATTGATGATTTATATTTAATTCCAACTGCCGAAGTTCCACTTACAAATATTTACCGCGATGTTATTTTGCCGGATGCAGACTTTTCTATAAAAATGACGGGGTATACGCCTTGTTTTCGTCGTGAAGCCGGTTCTTACGGGAAAGATGTTCGAGGATTGAACCGCCTTCATCAATTTGACAAGGTAGAAATTGTTCGAATTGAACATCCCGACAATTCAGCAGCTGCCCTGGAAGAAATGATGGAGCATGTGAAAGGTTTGTTGACAAAACTTGGGCTTCAATTCCGAATTTTGCGTTTGTGTGGCGGTGATACTGGTTTTGCTGCGGCTATGACTTATGATTTTGAGGTTTACTCCGCAGCACAGAAAAAATGGTTGGAAGTAAGTTCCGTATCTCGTTTTGACACTTTCCAATCCAACCGTTTGAAATTGCGTTTTAAAGGAGAAGATAAAAAGTCACAACTTTGTCACACTTTAAACGGTTCTGCTTTAGCCTTACCTAGAATTGTAGCCGCTTTAATGGAAAACTTTCAAACCGAAAATAATATAGAAATCCCGCAAGTCTTGCAAGCTTACACGGGATTCGAGTCCATATCTTAAGGCTTCTTAATTATTGCTAAAATAAACGGAGAGGTCTGTTTTTACTTTATATTTACAATAAAAAAGTGAAAAAAATATTTCTAATTTGTCTGTCATTTCTTGTTTTAGCTTCTTGTTCTGATGTTAAAAAACCAAGTCAACTCGCTTCTATTGACGAAATGTCAAAGACGCTGGAAGGCATCAAATCTGAAGCCATAGCCAATAAGGTAGATTCGGCTCACCATATTTCTATTGAAGCGAGGGAAACTGAGCTTCGAATAAAGAATAACTATTTCAGGGACACCATTGATCTTGAGTTTGGTTATAAAATGGACCAACACAAGAACATGCGTCGTGCAATGGGGGAAATTGATAAAATGTACGCGCAGGTGCTTACCGGTTGTGACGAAGTCACAGAATCACTGCGGCAACTTCGTTACGACATTGAAAATGGCGATGGCGAAAGGCCTAAGTATGGTGAATACATTGCTTACGAAAAAGAAAAATTCGAAAAAATTGTCATTCTTTCAGATGAATATTTGAAATCAAAAAAATTCGCAGTAGATACCTATCAGTCTATGGCAAAAGAAATTGATGATTTTTCATGGAAACTTTTGAAAGAAAATAAGAAAAAATAATACCCATTCATACAGAATGAAGAACCTGTTTTCAATACTTCTCCTTTTGATTAATTTTTTTGCTCTCGCGCAAGGAAACGACAATCAGCTCGCTGAAGTTTATTATTCTAGAGGAGAATATGAAAAAGCAATTCCTTACAGCGAAAAGGTCTTTGACAGCAATCCTTCAAAACCAAATTTTCTTCGTTTACTAGATTGTTACAATCAAACGGAACAATTTAGGAACGCAGAAAAGTTATTGAAGAGGCAGGTCAACAATATGCTTTATGACTATGACTACCCTATTATGTTAGGTCAGTTTTACGAAGACAATCAAGAAGTCTCAAAGGCGAACAAACTGTATGAAAAGTTAATCAGTGATTTGCCCAATGATGCAAACACAATTATCAATATTTACAATCTTTTCCGTTCCAAAAACAAAAATGATTTCGCGCTTCAGGCATTAGAAAAAGGACAGAAATTATTAAAGACAAGCTATCCTCTTCAAATTCAATTTGCCGATTTATACGGTGTCACTGGGCAAACTGAAAAAATGCTGGAAGCTTACATGGATTTACTTGACCAGTATCCTTCCTACATTACATATGTTCAAAACGTCCTTGCTAGAAAAATTGATTTTTCAGACGACGAAAGCAAAGAATATAATTTTTTGCGAAGCAATTTATTGACGAAGGTGCAAAAGAATCCCGAGAACATCACTTACAACAATATGTTGATTTGGCTTTTTGTCCAAAAAAGAAACTTCAATGCAGCCTTGGTGCAAGTACAAGCTCTTGACCGTAGAGAGGGAGGCGATGGGGCGCGTGTATTCGATCTTGGAAGAATGTGTCTAGAAAACAATGCGTATTCCGTTGCCCGTAAAGCATTTCAATATGTTCGAGACCTTGGCTCCGATAAACGATTTTTCTATGCCGCTGAGATTGCTTTATTGAACACACGCTATATTGAAGTAAAAACCAATAGAAATTATTCGCAGCAAGATATTCAAGATGCGATTGGAGAATACGAAGCGACCTTAGTCCGGCTCGGCAAAAAGAGAAATACGCTCGATTTGATTTTGGAATTATCACATATTGAAGCGTTTTATGGCGGAAAACCTCTTTCTGCGATTAAAAGATTAACGGAAGCTTTAGCTATTCCGGGATTGACGGACATGCAAACAGCAGAAACAAAAATGCAATTGGCCGACATAGAAGTTCTAAATGCAGATATTTGGGAAGCGTCAATTTATTATATGCAAATTGACAAAGATTTCAAATACGAGCCGATTGGTCAAGAAGCAAAATTTAAAAATGCACGAATCTATTACTACGATGGTGAATTCGACTTTGCCCAATCACAGTTGGACGTATTGAAACAATCAACAAGCAAACTGATTGCAAA
>JBDNIA010000107.1:0-9573 GCA_041688525.1 Crocinitomicaceae bacterium
ATTCGAGCTTTATTAAAGTGCGAACCGAAATGATTACTTAAAACTGAAAATAAGGTTGTATCTTCGTTACTAACCTTGGAAATTGGGCTTAAATGACTGCTTGATAACATCATCTAAGATACTGATTTTCAAGGTTTTAAATAAGAAATTTATGACTTAATTTATTGATAATCAATTGTTTATAATTTTCGTCATGTGGTTAGCATTTTGAGACTAACCAAGTCATCATTTTTTTCATTGGTTTTACTTCATCCGTGTTCATAAACTCTATCTTTGCAAATATGAAAACAAAAGAATGGTTTGCCTCTTGGTTTGATACTTCATTTTATCATATGCTCTATCGGGAAAGAGATGATCAAGAAGCGATAAGATTTATCGCTAATCTTTTGAATCATTTAAAGCTCCCGAAAAAATCCTATGTTTTGGATTTAGCCTGCGGTAAAGGTCGACATTCACTAACTTTAAATGAACTAGGCATGAATGTTTTGGGTGTTGATTTATCCGAAAAAAGTATTGCTCATGCAAAAACGTTTGAAAATGAAAGTCTGAATTTCCGTGTGCAGGACATGAGAGAACCATTCGAAGAAAAGGCATTTGATTGTGTTTTTAATCTTTTCACGAGTTTCGGTTACTTTGATCAAGAAGAGGATAATCAGAAAGTACTAAATGGAGTCTCGCTAATGATAAAACCCGGTGGAATATTCGTTTTAGACTATTTAAATGCAACAACGGCGATTCGAGATTTAGTTGCCAACGAGAAAAAAATAATCGACAATGTCCACTTTGATATAAAAAGAAGTTTTGACGGTAGATTTATTCGTAAGAATATAGGAGTAAAATATTTAGATAAAAACTACGAATTCGAAGAAAAAGTAAGAGGTTTTACTTTAGTTGAACTAGAAAATATGTTGTCAAAAGCAAATTTAAAGCCCCTAGAGTACTTTGGTAACTTCAATTTAGATACTTTTGACCCCGATCAATCAACCCGATTGATTCTCGTTTGTAAAAAAGTAGTGAATATATGATTTGGACAATCATTTGGTTAATTGTCGCTGTTATTGCTGGTGGATTTTTTGTTAGTTTCTTCGATAAACACAGGAAGAATTTCATCAAGTTAATGTTGGCTTTTAGTGGTGGATTTTTACTTTCTATCGCGTTCATACACTTCGTGCCCGAATTATATCATGACGGCGGGAAAAATATCGGATTATTTATTCTTATCGGTTTTTTAGTACAATTGATATTAGAGTTTTTCTCAGGTGGAATTGAACATGGGCACATACACGTCCACAAAAATGCTAAAATGCCCATAGCTTTGCTCGTTTCCCTATCGATTCATTCATTTATTGAAGGAATTCCACTTGGCGCTGGCACTATCGCGGAGCACGGCCATAATCATGGCGAAAACGGACTGCTGTTGGGTATAATTTTCCACCAATTTCCTGTTGCAATTGCGTTAATGACTTTATTTCTAAAATCCAATATGGCTAAAGTCAAGTCATGGTTATTGCTCCTTTTATTTTCAATAATGACGCCGACCGGAGTTTTGTTTGGGTATCTGAATTTTTCAAGCGGAACAGCAATAGACTTTTCTATGGTAATGGCAATTGTAGTAGGTATGTTTTTACATATCTCGACGACCATCATTTTCGAAACCAGTGAAAATCACAAATTCAACCTAATAAAATTATCTGCGATTATCATTGGTGTTGTTATGGCAATTGCCATTCACTAGACTTTTGGAATTAAACCATATTTCTTTCGTTGATAAAGTACATTCTTACTTCCTACTGACTGAAGGTAGTAGCAAGTCCGGGGACCTAGTTTACTATAATAAGTTGATCCGATTGCACTTTCATTGAATATGGCTGAGTAAAAACAACAAGCAGCAAGATACGATCCTTTTAAACTAGGATGTGCTCCATCTTTTACATAAAGGATAACATCACCTCGTTTGCGTCTGGAATCTTTCCAAGCCATTCCAACTGGAACAACACCAAAGCGATACCTCTCCATTAAATCCAGATAGCCGTCTCGGACTTTCAAAGTCATTTTTTCATAGGTATCAGTCTTGTCATTGGGTTTATATCCATTACGATATCCCCAAGTCATATAAAATAGTGTTTTCGTTCTTCTGGCATTTTTCTTAATTGCCTTAAGAATTTTTTCTAATGCAGGTATAGTTTTTTCCTCCATAAACTCTTCATCTTGAATCAGGTCGCGACTAGCGCCTTGAATTATCACATAATCCCATTTGTGTTCATTAATTGCTCTATAAACAGCATTTCTTTTAGATTGAATCATTAAAGTAGCCTTCCCTTTGGTACAAGATTGCACAAAAATATTTTTCCCTTTGGATATAGCGATATGTTCAAAAATATCTGGCATTTCATTTCTGTAGGTATAGCTGTTACCGATGAAAAGAACTTTCGTTTGCTTTTTTACAGAATAAAGTTGCCAACCTATGAATAGAATGAAGGCCAAATCCAATAAAATTAATATTTTTCTCATTCGGAATGCGACAAAAATAACCATTCTTCAGGAAACAATTTTCAAGAAGGTTAGCCACATTATTTTCAAATCTATAAAAAAGGATTGTTCCTCAACATATTTTTTGTTCAGCAATAATTTGGCTGGCATCACCTCCTCAATATAAGTTTTAATTGGATCTTCAGCAGCACCTAGTATTTCATTTTCTTTGGAATATTGTAAGGAGGCATAGTCCGTAATTCCAGGCTTAACAGTTAGAATTAATTTTTGCTCCTCCGTATAATAATTTACGTACTCTCGAACCTCTGGACGTGGTCCAATTATAGACATTTGTCCGAGTAGAACGTTTAAAAATTGAGGAAATTCATCTAATTTATATATTCGGAGAAAATAACCGATTTTTGTAATTCTTGGATCTCTCATACCAACCGTCAATTGACCGAATTTGTCCGAATCACGTCGCATTGTCCTAAACTTTAATAACTTAAAGTCGATATTGTTTAACCCCACCCGCGATTGCGCATAAAAAACACCTCCTTTTGAAGAAGTCAATATAAGAATGATAATAACAAGGCCAAATGGTAAAAAAAACAACAAAATCAAAAGTGAAACGACTATGTCAAATATTCGTTTCAAAACATCACTTTTTGTACGGCAATATTTACAGCATCAATAACTGTTAGAACTTGTTCGTCGGATAAATCAAAGTATACAGGAAGGGTGATTTCATTGCTATATTTATTCCAAGTTTCTGGATAATCCTTCATGTCGTAACCTAGATTTTTATAGGCGGTTAAAATAGGTAAAGGTAAAAAATGAACATTTACAGAAACGTCTTGCTCAAATATTTCGTGCATAATTGCATCGCGCTGAACTTCATTTGCGCCATTGATTCGGAGCAAATAGAGATGATAAGACGTTTCCCGTTTATCATCTTTATGTTTCGCCGTAGTGGCCCAATCTTGATTTGAAAAAGCCGCATCATATTGGGTAAATATTGCTTTCCTCCTGTTTAAGTTTTCTTGGTATCGATCTAATTCTATCAGTCCAATTGCAGCTTGCAAATCAGTCATATTACATTTGTAACCTGGTTCCGTTACGTCATAACGCCAATTTCCTTTTTGGGTTTTGGCCAATGCATCTTTTGACTGCCCATGTAAACTTTTAACACATAGTTCTTTGTATATAAAGTCATTATCGAAAGGCTCTGGCATGTTCAAAGATATAGTTCCACCTTCAGCCGTTGTCAAATTTTTAACAGCGTGAAACGAGAAACACGAGATATCTGCTAGGGCTCCAGATATCTTTCCACGATAAGTGGCACCAAAACTATGCGCCGCATCTGAAGCTATTAGAATTCTGCCTAAGATTTCCTCTTTTTTATTTTTCGGTTCGAATAGCGCCTTAATTGCAGGCTCATTTACAAGTTCATATAAGGCGTCATAATCGCATGGAAAGCCAGAAATATCGACAGGAATAATAACCTTCGTTCGAGGAGTTATTGCTTTGCGAATTGCGTCCAATGAAATATTAAAATCTTCCTTGCCTATATCAACCATAACCACCTTCGCTCCTGTATGTATGATAACATTAGCGCTGGCGCAATAAGTGTAAGCAGGCAATATTACCTCGTCACCTTCCCCAATTCCATACCAACGAAGGGCCAACTCCATGCCCGCTGTCCATGAATTAACGGCAACGGTAGCTTTATTGCCACAATAATCTGTCAATCTTTTCTCGAACAATTTCGTTCGAGGTCCAGTAGTAATCCAACCACTTTTTAAAGCTTCACTAACTTCATCGATAATTATTTGGTCAATTCTAGGTGGTGAAAAAGGAATCATAGTTTATTTATTAAAACGCAAATATAAGGGTTGTTGACTAGTTATTGATGGACCTTTATCGACAAATATTTTAACGTGAAAGACTTTTCTCTTTTTCTGAAGGTTTTTTACCTTGAATAAGGAAATGAATAATCCCCTTCAAATAGCCCAATCCATAACTAAGATGAAGGATTAGGTAGGTTTTAAATATTGATAAAGGTAAAATATCCCTCTCTTCTCTCGAAGCTAGAAGAGAAAAATAGACAGCCATTATTAGATAAGCAGTGAATGGTAATGCCGCGAAAATTAAAAAGTATCGGTTATCAGCAACAAATAATGAGAGCAGCAATACGAATAAATACAGAACAAACAAAGGTGGGGCCAATTGTCTTAAAGTTGTAACTGCTTGATGTTTTTTGTTTACATAAACTTTCCAATAACCGTACTGGAAAAATTGCTTCCACAGGCCTTTATAATTTCCACGTACGTAATATTTCAATGAAATTTCAGCATCAAAAAATATCTTTCCTCCGGCTTGTTCAACTCTGTAATTAAAATCGTCATCTTGATTGCGCACCAATTCTTCGTCAAAATAACCGATTTTTTCGAAGACAAATTTAGGGTACATAGGACTTGTAACAGTATCTGTAAATCCTGATTTATCTAACGTTCTAAAATTGCCTAAGCCCATGCCAAAAGCTGTTGACATAGCTAAAGCGATTATTTTACCCGTTTCGTTTAAATATTCATTGATAATTTTCCCTCCAACACACCAAATGTTTTCATTGTTTTCCAAACGCTTTATGCAGTTAGAAAAATAATTAGTTGAAACAACATGTCTCGCCCCAACAATTTGGTAGTAATCGGCGTGAGGACAAGCGTAAATCCCCAAGTTAAATGCGAAGGGCGTTAGTTTTTTTTCGTTGTTTATCAATGACAGAGTGGGGTACTCAATTTTTAAACTTTCAATTTCTTCCCTTGTACCATCATCGCTCATGCCATCAATAATGTAAACAAAACATGCACAATCATCTGGCAAGTAAGCACTATAAATGGCATCAACACATTTACGAATGAATACTTTTTCATTTCTACAAGGAATAACAACTGCAATATTCATTTATTGGCCTGTTTTTCTGATCGTTATTAATGTACCTTCAGTACTTGTTTTCTTTTCAAGATATGTGTGCTGAATTAAAATACAGATCCAAAAAGTATAGAATACGATTCCACTTTGTCTTTGCAACATGGATTCAAAAAGAGAATTAAAAAAGAGACTCACAACCAAAAACAACAAGATAAAGTTTTTAGTTTTCCAGGCTACACGCACAAAATAGAATAACATTAAAAAAAAGAATACAAGTCCAAAAAAGCCTATTTCTATGGCAATTTGGAGAAATTGGTTGTGCGGATTATAGTTTTGTTCTGCGAGTGAATTTTGGTCTAAATCCCTCAATTGAGCTCCTAAAAATTCATCTACATTACCGGTTCCAACGCCAAAAGGATATTTCATCATAGTTTGAAAGGCCGCTGTCCACATCACCAAACGCACCTCCGTTCCTGAAAAGGGATATGTTCTACTTTTAACAAAAGTACTAGGTTCAGAAATATATTCGTTCAAATATTTTTTTGCGGCATTCCAATCTCCAGCTATCTGAGGAGTTTCAGATAAGAAGAGGAAAAACAACAAAGGAACTGCAATAAAACCGACTAGTATTCCATTTCTCCTCCATTTTTTGTAAATATGATAAAGAATAAAACTCATGATAAAACCTAACAAAATTAGAATACCCGCTAAACTAAGTGCTAACAGCTGTGAAATGATAGATAGCGCTAAAAAAGGAATGATCCATTTTGGATTAAAATATTTCCAATTCTTCTGATATCCAAATACAATAATTGTAATTGCAAAAAAATGAAAAGCCGAAAAATAGGTAGGATGATGGCTATACGAAAACTGGGATGATAAAAAACAACTCCTGCCCATTCCACAGGAAAAGCTATGAATAAAATTCATTGTTGTGAGTACCGTGAGTGCTCCAATAAACCATAAAAAGGATTGTGATATTTCAAATTTAGCTTTAGGCTGAAAAGAAAATAACAAAGGAAAAATAATAAAAGACAATTTATATTCTAAATATTTACCGGCAAGATCTTCGTGATTTGTAAAAAAAGAACCAATCACATAGAGGAGATAAAAGCCAATCCATAGTGCAGATTTCCAATTCCAATTGAATTGTAATGATTTCGAAATACCCGAAATAATTAAAAAGACAATCCACCCTAGAATAGCCATAGTTGTATAGTGAGGAGTCAATAAAAATACAGCAGAAAAAAGTCCCAGAATATGAGGATATAATTTGCCGATTCGTTTTTGATCTATCATTTGCTTTTTGCTTTAAAGTAGATCGCATAGAATTCAGTCATACACATTTCTCGAATTGCCTTCTTATTTATTAAATCTCGATTGATATTTATTGCTTTTTTCATATCCATTTGAAAAGCAACGTCAAATGGATTTATTCCACCTTGTAATATAACACCATTAATTTTATTTTCTACCCATTCGTGGCTTACTGGAATATCAGAAAGGACAGGCAAACATTCAGCTGACATACTTTCCAAGACACTAACGGAAGTTCCGTCACTTTCAGGTATTGAGCAATATATTCTTGACTTTGCGTACCAATTGTTATTTTCTTCTTTACCGAGCCAGCCGACAAAATTAATGGAGCTGGTCAGTTTCAAATCTTGAACTAGATGCTTCAAATTTTCTGTTTCACTTCCGCTACCAGCAATAATTAACTTCCAGTCAGGATGGTCTTTTGAGAATGCAGCAAAGTGAATGATAATTTTATCGATGTTATAAAAGGACTTGTGCAATCGATTACTAAAAATTATTTGTTCTTTTCCTTTTGGTTCAACGGCGTCTATACCATACTGAAGGTGCACATATTTACGTATTTCCGACTCCATCCTCAACATCGCATCTATCATTATTTTAGCATCCGCGGTAATTAAAAATGACCTTTTTAGCGTTTGTGTAACAAGAAATTTGTGAAAAAAACTCTTTTTCGGAACAATTAATACATCGGATCCCCAGGCGGTCAAAACCACTTTAGTTTTGAGTTTGGAAGCAACCTTAGTAACGAAATAAGCCAATCTATTCGCCTGATGAATATGTATTACGTCAAAATGATTTATCTGAAGAACATTTTTTAATTGTCGGTAGTTGTTTAGTAAGGAAATCGGATTTAAGGATCTAAAATTCAACAAAAACATTTCTTCTTTCCAAAAGTCGCATTTTTCTTCTGACAAGAAACTAAGCTTTACGTCCATTCGGCTAATTCCGGTAATAAAATTAGAAAGGTGAACCGAATTACTCCCAACAACCAGCACTTTCATCCTTCCAGCATTTTATTAATGAATAAACTTAACTTTTTCACACTTTCTTTTCTGTGCAGAGCGTTAATCTGTTCTTCAGATCCAGCCATTATTTTGTGATTTGAAAAATCCTTGAAAAACAAGCTTATCATTTCGGCTTGGTCTTTAGCATCATCAAATGAAGCAATATAACCCGCATTCATTTCCTGAATTAAGTCTGCGGCAACATCGGTAGTATCAACTATGGCTATAATCGGTTTTTTAACTGCTAAGTAATCAAATATTTTACCTGTGAAAATACCTTTACGCTCAGAAATTGGTTCCACCAATAAATTTGCATCCATACTGTGCATAAATTCAATTGCCTTAGTATACGGCATTGGCGGATGCATGATAACATTGTTTTGTAACTTACTAGGAATATCGAAGTTCTTGTGCGTACCAACCAAATGAATTTCTATGGTTAACTCCGGAAAATCAGTCTGAACTTCTATGATTGCATTAAAAAAGCGCTCCGGTTTTCTTCCTCCGTAAAAAGTGCCAAAATAGCCTATTTTTACATTGTTATTTTCTACTTCACTTTTCAAAAGAGAACTACGATCAAAGTCAAAACCATTTCTAATTTCGTCAAAAAATAGAATGTGAGGATAATTCTCTTTAAATGCCTTTACAATTGGTTCACTTACGCTAATAATTCCATCTACAACTTCCGCAATTTCTTCTTCAAGTTTTTTTAATTCTAGTTTTATTTTTCCGTGAATATTTTGATTCAAGTTCATTTCATCTCGCATGTCTGCAAGCCACTTAACATTTGGAAAATCGTTTTTAAACTGCAATGCAATTTGATGAGGATCTTTTGGAGCATAAGAACTTACAATTATGTCAAAAGGATCTTTTTCGTGTACCTTCTTCAGCCTAGCCAAAGTTTCCTTCTTCCAGTTTTTTAGTGGCTCTTGCCATATTTTTGATGCAAGGATACGCAAAGCTGTTTTGACATTGTGAAGAAGTTTAAAATCCTTTGGATTACTTTTTAGTTGGTCCAAAATATGTTTGCTTTCAATAAAATGGACGATTAAACGATCGTTAATGATTTCCGTTTTATTCTCTAAACCGTCACAAAAAACCTCAACAACATAATCTAATGAAAGATAATTTGCGAAAGCTTTCATTCGATTCACTGCTACGCCTGATTTTGGGGGATACCAATTAGTAATTAGAGCTAAACGCTTATGCTTTTCTAGTTCCATGTATCTTTTTAATAAAATTAGCCAAAACTATATTCTTGTCGTAATTCGTCTTGACGTACTCTATATTTTTAATATTTCTGTCCATTTTTAACTGACAGTTGAATACAAGTTTGTCAAAGGTATTTTGGAATTCCACTTGGTTCGCTACCATGTGTCCTTTTTCATGCGGATAAGTCCAAATAACCTCAGCTCCGAATGACAAAGCTTGAGCAATACTTAAGGCATTTCCATCATGTTTTGTCAACCTTAAAAATATTGGTGATGCTTGATAAAGCTCAATAGATTCCTTAAAACTCACCCATCCTAAATAAAAAACATTCTTTAGTCTTTCTTGATTTACACCTGTATTTCCCATTATATAAAATGATATTTCAGGGTGTTTTTTTGCAGATTCAAGTACCCAAGACAATCCGTAAAAAATTTCTTTTCCGTCAGGTACATAGGTAAGTACTTGTAGCTTATCAAACTCTTCCTGTGAATTAATTACATTTATTGTTTTAAAATTCAAAACTTCTGAATTTGGTAAAATATCTTTTAACTCATCTATTAACCAAGGTGCATCTGAATAATGATTTGCGTTTTTTATATACTCATTGTTTATCGTTCCGTTGTCATTTCGATCTCTTGCC
>JBDNIA010000108.1:0-3376 GCA_041688525.1 Crocinitomicaceae bacterium
CAACTTTATAGGTGTCTATATCATGAATAAAATACTTCTTTACATCTGCAAATTGTATGGAGTTTTCTTTGTTTGGAAAAATGCTGAAATCGTTCTTTAAAACTGAGTTTAATGAAGTGTATTTCCAAGCTTCTAAATTCTTAGTAGGAAAGCCTAATTTTTCGAAATTCTGTAATGCTTCTGTCCTAATATCATGTATCTCTGAATTGATATCTATATCATTTTCAAAGGCAACATAAGACGATACTATTTTTTCTTTTAATTCCATTCTGACTTTTGTCATTCCGCACTTGATGCGGAATCTTTTTAATGTATCCTTTACGTCTATGAGATTCCTGCCTACGCAGGAATGACAAGCATGCATAAAGTTTACCTTATAAATTTACTAAACAAGCTCTTTTTTAATCCAATCGTATCCTTTTGCTTCTAATTCTAACGCTAAAGAAGCATCACCGGTTTTTACGATTCTACCGTCATATAAAACATGGACAAAATCTGGAACGATATATTCTAACAAACGTTGATAATGTGTAATTACAATTACTGCGTTGTCTTTAGATTTTAGTTTGTTTACTCCGTTCGCAACAATACGCAAAGCATCAATATCTAAACCCGAATCCGTTTCATCTAAAATGGCCAATTTAGGTTCTAACATTGCCATTTGAAAAATTTCGTTTCGTTTTTTCTCACCTCCGGAAAAACCTTCGTTTACAGAGCGAGAAGCTAATTTAGCATCCAATTCTACCAAAGCTGATTTTTCTTTTACCCGAGCCATAAATTCTTTCGCTGAAATTGGATCTTCTTTCCGGTACTCCCGAATTTCGTTCAATGCAGAACGCAGGAAGTTGATGTTCGAAACACCTGGAATTTCTATTGGATATTGAAACGCTAAGAACAAACCTTCGCGAGCTCTGTCTTCGGTGTCCATGTCCAATAAATCTGCTCCGTCGAAATCAACTGAACCTTCGGTTACTGCGTATTCTTCACGTCCCGCTAGAATATTTGCCAAAGTACTTTTTCCAGCACCGTTAGGTCCCATAATCGCGTGAATTTCTCCCGCTTTTACTTCAAGATTCAATCCTTTTAAGATCTCTTTGCCATCGATTGTGGCGTGTAAGTTGTTTATTTTAATCATTGTATTGTGTGTCGTTCTATTATTATTATTCTTTTGGAGTCCAAAGTCCAGTTTTTTGGATTCAGGACGTAAAACTATAAACTAAGTTTAGTCCTTAAAGTCCTGCGTCTTGAAGTCCTATATCCTTCTTACCCAACTGAGTCTTCAAGCGAAATCGTTAGCAATTTTTGCGCTTCTACGGCGAATTCCATTGGTAATTGATTCAATACTTCTTTACAATATCCGTTAACGATTAAGCTAATTGCTTTTTCTTCGCCAATTCCTCTTTGTTTGCAATAGAAAATTTGATCTTCACCGATTTTAGAGGTTGTTGCTTCGTGCTCGATTTTGGCAGAGCTATTCTTACATTCGATGTAAGGGAAAGTGTGTGCGCCGCATTCGTCGGTCATTAGTAAAGAATCACATTGCGAGAAATTTCTTGCGTTGTGTGCGTTTTTCTGAATCTGAACCAGTCCTCGGTAACTATTGCTTGATTTTCCAGCAGAAATTCCTTTGGATATAATCGTACTTTTCGTGTTTTTACCGATGTGAATCATTTTCGTTCCTGTATCGGCTTGCTGGTAGTGGTTGGTAACAGCAACAGAGTAAAATTCTCCGATGGCATTGTCACCTTTTAAAATACATGATGGATACTTCCAAGTTACCGCTGAACCCGTTTCAACTTGTGTCCAAGAAATTTTGGAGTTCGTGTGACAAATTCCGCGTTTTGTAACGAAGTTGAATATACCACCAACACCGTTTTTATCTCCTGGATACCAGTTTTGAACTGTTGAATATTTTATTTCAGCATTGTCCAAAGAAACCAACTCAACTACCGCAGCGTGCAATTGATTTTCATCACGCATGGGCGCCGTGCAGCCTTCCAAGTAAGAAACGTAAGAACCTTCGTCTGCAACTACAAGTGTTCTTTCAAATTGTCCAGTTCCTCCTTCATTGATCCGGAAATACGTTGAAAGTTCCATTGGACAGCGAACACCTTTCGGAATGTAGCAGAAAGATCCATCTGTGAAAACAGCTGAATTAAGTGCTGCATAGAAATTATCGGAAGTTGGAATTACAGATCCCATGTGTTTTTGCACCAATTCTGGGTAATCTTGAACTGCTTCAGAAAAAGAGCAGAAAATAATTCCCAATTCTTTCAATTTTGATTTGAAAGATGTTGCAACAGAAACAGAGTCCATGACGAAATCTACGGCAACTCCCGTCAATCGTTTTTGTTCTTCCATGGAAATCCCGAGTTTTTTCATAGTCTCCTTCATTTCAGGATCTACGTCATCCCAAGACTCGTATTTCTTTGTTTGTTTTGGAGCGGAGTAATATGCAATAGCTTGGAAATCTGGTTTTTTGTAATGAACATGAGCCCATTCTGGTTCTGTCATTTCTTTCCAAACGGCATATGCATTCAAACGATAATCAAGTAACCATTGCGGCTCTTCTTTTTTCGCTGAAATCATACGTATGACGTCTTCGCTTAGTCCAACTGGGATTTTATCTGATTTTATATCACTGATAAACCCGAATTTATATTCTTGGTCTTCAATGTCTTTTGCTAATTCGTGTTCGGTATATTGTGCCATTTTTGTTTTTCTTTAACTTTTGGAGAGAAGGATTTTGTGATTACATTTTTCTAATCAAACAATCTTAACGTCCTCATGCTATAAAGTCTGGTTGTCTTATTGTCGTTTTTAAACGGAAAACGATTCCCCACATCCACAAGTTCGGTCGGCATTTGGATTTTTAAATACGAAACCTTTGCCATTTAATCCACCAGAAAAATCTAAAGTTGTTCCGATGAGGTAGAGAAAACTCTTTTTATCCACAACAATTCTGATTCCGTTATCTTCAAAAGATTTGTCGTCTTCTTTTTCTTGATTGTCCAAATCTAATTGATACATCAATCCAGAGCAACCACCACCTTGGACACCAACGCGAATGAAGTAGCCTTCTTTGCCATCTTCTTGCATCAGTTTTGTTGCCTGTGCTCTTGCATGTTCTGTTACGTTTATCATATTTGATTAATTCTTGTCCTTATTTATATTAAATCTAAATAGAAGCAATATTCATCGCAAAAATACCACTTTTATGGTATATGACAAACGGAAACTCAATGTATTTTTTTCTTTGTAGCTTTCGGAGAGCATCTTTCTTGGAAATAATCGACGACAATCTATAGAAAAGCCACATACTTAAGGATATGCGGCTTTTCCATTTAAAAATGTTATTAATTCTTAATAAATGTAG
>JBDNIA010000109.1:0-4807 GCA_041688525.1 Crocinitomicaceae bacterium
AATAAATCCTATATTATTCAAGGAAATGAATTCAGCAGGAACATAAGTTTGTAGTGCTTCCCAGCCGCCAATATGGTAATACGCAATTGGTAAGCCGATGAATAAAAGTCCTACCATTAGAATCATCCATTGTATTGTATCGGTGTAAATAACCGCTTTTATTCCGCCAATTACAGTATATACGACTGCAATTACACCCATTAATAGGGCGGCATTGTTTATCGTGATTGCTGGAAATGTTGCTGACGCTAACTTTGCGCCAGCTAAAATTTGCGAACTCGTAAAGCCTAAATAACCGATGAAGGAAATAATTCCAGCAACGAGTGCAACTCGCTTGTTGTAATGAAACTTCAGCGTTTGTGGGAAGGTTAAAAAGTTGTGTTTCTTCGCTATAGGATAGATTTTTGGAATCAATACCACAGCACTTAGCCAAGCGCCAAGTAATCCCGTAAATAGCATCCAACTTCCGGACAAGCCCATAGTGAAACCGAGTCCTCCAAGCCCAATAGAAAATCCTCCACCTACATCGGTTGCGACAACGGAAAGACCAATATGTCCGGCTGACATGGAACGACCACCGACAAAATAATCTTCTTTTGACTTGTTTTTACGCATGAAGTATACGCCAACCCCGAGCATAAAAACGAGATAAAAAACAAAAATTAATAAATCAATTATATGAATACGCATAGATTAGTTTTAATGCAGTATAAATAAAATCGTTTTCGGATTGAATTTACTTTGCGAATTTGATGGATGTTTAATTTTTTTTTAAAATATACTGACAGTCAAAAATTTAGAAATATTCGTCAAGTTAAGGAATTTCGTTTTGGGCATAAATCTATCTTTTAGCTTAAAACTATCAATATTTAGATATCTACCAAATTTTAACGCAGATTAATGGATTTCGATTTGCGTTAAAATTTAAAATACGGATTATAGAATCACTTAAAACAAGCCAATTACTTCTCCAGCATCATTTATGTCAATTCCTTCAGAGGCAGGATGAGCGGGTAATCCAGGCATACGCATCATCGTCCCAGTTATCGGAACTAAAAATCCAGCACCAGCGGCAATTTCAATTTCGCGCACTGTGATAGTGAAATTTGTCGGGCGACCTAAAAGTGCGGCGTTGTCGGAAAGTGATTTTTGAGTTTTTGCCATGCAAATAGGCAACTTACTTAAGTTTAAGTCGGCAATACGCTGTAGATTCTTTTTTGCTTCAGCTGTGTATTCCACACGACTTGCGCCATAAATTTCTTTGGCAATGGTCTCTATTTTTTCTTCTATCGGAGAAGTCCAAGAATAAAGCGGTTTGAAATCTGATTTCCCTTCGTTCACGACATCTATTACGCATTGCGCCAATTCAAGAGCGCCTTTTCCACCTAGCGCCCAAACTTCAGCAACGGCAAATTTTATGTTTTTGGATGCCGCAAATTCTTTAAGAACTTGAATCTCTGCGTCATCGTCGGTGACGAATTTGTTGATTGCTATAATTGGGATAATATTGAATTTCTGAACGTTTTCTAGATGTTTTTCTAAATTTGGCAATCCTTTTTTCAACCTTGCGACATTCGGAGTAGTCAAGTCATTTAAATTTCCTCCGCCATGGTATTTCAAAGCACGAATAGTAGTTGTCATCACTACAGCTTTTGGGGAGAGTCCTGCACTTTGACATTTGATATCCAAGAATTTTTCACCGCCTAAATCAAAGCCAAATCCAGCTTCTGTAACCGTATATTCTGAAAGTGACATACCGATTTTTGTAGCGATAACGCTATTCGTTCCCTGCGCAATGTTCGCAAAAGGGCCACCGTGAATAATCGCTGGATTTCCTTCTATTGTTTGCACGAGATTCGGTTTTATTGCATCTTTAAGTAGAACGGCCATAGCACCTTCCGCTCGAAGATCTTTCGCAAAAATTGGTTTTTTATCGAAAGTATAGCCGACAAAAATATTTCCCATTCGTTTTTTGAGATCTTTCAAGTCAGTCGATAAACAAAGTATTGCCATGATTTCTGAAGCTGCTGTTATATCGAAACCTGTTTCTCGAGGAATGCCAGAAGTGGTTCCGCCCAAACCTGTGACGATACTTCGGAGAGAACGATCGTTCATGTCCATTACACGTTTCCAAGCGATCGTTCGAGGATCAATGCCCAAAGTATTTGTTTTGCTTTGTAAGTTGTTGTCAATTAATGCAGACAATAAATTGTGCGCCTTTTCTATAGCGGAAAAATCACCGGTAAAATGTAAGTTGATGTCTTCCATAGGCAACACTTGCGCATATCCGCCGCCGGTTGCCCCGCCTTTTATTCCAAAAATAGGTCCCAAAGAAGGTTCACGCAAAACAACCGTTGTTTTTTTATTCAACTTGTTGAGACCTTCTGAAAGTCCAATAGACATAGTCGTTTTCCCTTCTCCAGGAGGAGTAGGCGAGATGGCAGAAACGAGAATAAGATTAGATAATTTCACCTTTTCGTCATCAATAATACGCAACGGTAATTTGGCTTTATATTTCCCGAACAACTCAATTTCCGCCAAATCAACGCCCAATTTATCAGCAATTTTATTGATGTGTTGCAGCGAACTTTTCTTGGCTATCTCTAAATCTGTCATGGTATAAAGTTAGAATAACAAATTTGGTTTTACATTAAAAAGAAGTTTTCAACGGCCTATTATTTTGAGCAATAATATTCTCAATAAAATATGGATATGATATAAAAACATTTAGGCGTGATGTGTGTTAGGCCAATACGTTTTATAAATTTGTAACACATTTATACGATACTCGAATAAAATGAAATATCTGATTTTTCTTTTCTCATTTTCACTGCACATCACTGTTTTTTCTCAGAATATGGGAACAATTCAGGGAAATGTTAAAGATATCAATACGGAAGAACCTTTGGCTTACGCGAAGGTTTTTGTCGAAGGAACCCAAACTGGAGGTATCACAGATCTGAATGGAAATTACTCCTTTGTAATTGCCGTGGGAACTTATACTGTGGCAATTACAGCTAGAGGATATCAGTCTTTGAAGAAGTTCAATATTCCTGTCAATTCTGGAAATGTGGAGACTGTGAACTTTGAACTTTCTTTGACAGTAACAAATCTAGAGACCGTAGAAGTTACCTACGATAGAAATAAAATTGCAGCAACTACGGATATGATTACACCACTGTCTGTTCAGAGATTGACGTCAGTGGAAATTGCGTCTAACCCGGGTGGAAATTTTGATGTTTCTAAAGTTGTACAAACACTTCCTGGTGTTGGTGGTTCTTCAGGCGGCGCGCAACGAAATGACATAATTATTCGAGGTGGAGCACCAAATGAAAATGTGTATTATCTCGATGGAATAGAAATTCCAGTATTAAATCACTTTCAAACGCAAGGTTCATCTGGCGGAGCTCAAGGAATCTTAAATGTGTCGTTTATAGAAGAATTGAAACTGAGTTCATCGGCCTTCGATGCTCGGTATGATAATGCACTCGCTTCTACATTTGTTATTAAACAGCGACAAGGTAACCGAGAGAAAGTTTCTGGAAATGCACGAGTTGGATTCACGGAAAGTGTTCTTACACTTGAAGGTCCAATGGGAAAAAAGAATGATTTTCTTATTTCGGCACGCACCTCTTATCTCGATTTGCTTTTTAAGTTAATTGACTTACCTATTCGTCCCAATTTCTCCGATTTTCAGTTCAAAACGACCTTCCGTCCAGATAATAAAACAACGATTACTGCTCTTGGTTTAGGTGCTTTTGACCGTTTTAGTTTTGCTGCAACTCGTGAAGATAGTGACGAAACCGAGTTTTTACGTCGTTCTTTGCCGTTCATAACGCAATGGAATTACACAACGGGTGTTGCAATAAAACGGCGTGTAAAAGATGGTTTTTGGAATTTAGCTGTGAGTAGAAATATGTTCGATAATCAATTGGACCAATTCGAAGATGCGCGCAATGGTGAAGAGGATTTCCGCAACTTTTTATTCAAATCTCAAGAAATAGAAAATAAGTTTCGTTTCGACTTTAATAAATTTGTCAACGGCTGGAAATATTCATTTGGTTTCATGGGGCAGTATGTGAAGTACAATGCTAAGTTATTCAACAAAGTTACCGGAGACGCAATAGATTCTCTTGGAAACATAATTGTCCCTGCGCTTATTATCCAAAATAATTCGGAAATTGAATTTTTCAAATATGGTTTCTTTGGTCAGGTATCTAAAGAGTTCTTCAAAAACAAACTTTTAGTTTCTGCTGGAGTGCGAACGGATATGAATTCCTTCACAGATAATGGCAATAATCCCCTGAATACTTTATCGCCGCGCATTTCCTTCGCTTATCATTTGACCAAAAAATGGGATTTAACAGCGTCTATTGGAAGTTATTATAAAATACCAACTTACACGACGCTTGGCTATCGAGATGCTACAAATACCTTGTCTAATCGCTCCTTGAATTATATTCAATCCGATCATTATGTGCTGGGAACACAATGGTTGCCAACAACAGGCTTGCGCATTACGGCAGAAGGTTTTTATAAAAAGTACAGCAATTATCCAGTGTCAGTTATTAATGGTATTTCACTGGCGAACCAAGGACAAGAGTTTGGAGCTGTTGGCAATGAAGCCGTATCAAGTATTGGCAAAGGGGAAACGTATGGATTTGAAGTTTTCTTGCAGCAGAAATTAGTAAAAAATATTTTTTATGTGTTGAGTTACACCTACGTACGCTCTTTTTTTTCTGGAGCCAACGGAGAATTGATTCCATCAGCCTGGGATAGTCAACACTTGCTTTCCTCCACATTTGGT
>JBDNIA010000110.1:0-3061 GCA_041688525.1 Crocinitomicaceae bacterium
AACGTGACAATCGGACTTGAAGGAATAGGTGAATACACATTTCCAGCCAATAATGTTGACCCAAAAGACGCAGCTCAAATCTATTTGACAGGTTCGGTAACCCAAGCATCTCGCTTATTAAACACAGCATATATGCAAGTTGCAAACCCTAATGGCTCTCAAACACCAACTGGAATATTCTTGTCTAGTGTTGTAAGTAATAATGTTAATATTACTCAAGACTTAGCTGGGAATAATTTTTATTTTGGTTTTACAAGCAGCCCATATCTTGCAACCTTTTTTCAACAAGAGCATGATGCCATTTACAATAAAGTGTTAAATTATTGTGGTCAACAAAATATCCCTAGTACTAAATTGTGGAGTATTTCTGTTAATTATGATATTACCGTAAAAAGTAATTCATATATCCGACATAAGGTTACAACAATTAAAACTGCAGAGGTAAATGTTATGTAAAAATTTGATAATAAATAACCTGAAAACATTAAGTTGTTTTCAGGTTATTTTTTTTCTTACTGTTTTTGCTTTTCAGGCACAAACAGTAAGTCCACTATCAATCACCTCTGGAAATGATGTAATCTATTATGTTCATCAGCAATAAGACAGTGTTGTAATAGCCATATTAGCAAATTCGCCTACAAATTTTAGTCAATCTTTTGCTCAATCTGAAGATTCTGTAATTAATAGAATATGTTTTATGAACATAAATTCTAAGCAATTAAAAACTATTTCTTTTAAAGGAGATGTTGATAGTTTGGAATTGGTAATAGTTGGAAGTTCTTTTGTGTATAACAATGAGTTTTATTTTTTATCTAGGAAAATCAGTAGATCAAATCCTCCTTTAGGAGCTCAAGGAATTAACACCCCTTTTACCACAATTCGACACATGTATAAAGTTGTTGGTGATACTATTGAATTTATAACAAACATTAATACAACCATAACTTCTTCAGATGCAAATGCTTTTACTTTTGTAAATCTTGATGGAAATTGCACTCATGTTCAAGCATTGCAGAGTAATATCTTTGCTCACTTTAGAATAGGAGAATATAATAATGGAGTAGAAACTCAATTAAGCGATACAATTTTTGGAGACCTTCTTCGAGGAATAATTCAAAACCCCCTAGACTCAACATATCAACTTTTTTTCTCTAACTCCTCAGTTTTAAAATTGGACAAAAACTTTCAAATTATAGATAGTATTCATTTATTGGTCGAAGAAAATAGTGCTAGATGGTTTAATATGCCTTATTTTCAATCAAAAGTTTCTGAAAATCCTATTCTTTCAGGGGTGTTATTACCGACAAATGTGAATGATTCAATTTGTATTGTCTCAGCTAGTTTTTCGAGTGATTCTACATTTCTATGTAATTGGAAAAGATTAGTTTTGTACGTACCTGTTTCCGTAAACCCAAACAATTACGTTTATAATAGTGTTTACAATGAAGATTCTCATGAAAAGCATTTTTTTTATTCATTTAATAAAAAGCAATGTTTTCCTGGCTTTCCAAACTGTATTTCTCAATTTACCGTTTTAAAACATGATACATTGAACAACACACATTGGGAATTGGAATTTGGCGGTGATGCAGGATATATTGTTTCTAAAGTTCTTGCCCTACAAGACAGTGGTTGTGTTGTTTTCGTACAACGAACGAATAACGTAGGTTCTGCAGACTCATATTACGTCTACATAGATAAAGATGGCAATGTCACAAATAACTTCTTGCCTTTGTTAGGTGGAGAAGAAATAACTATTCCTGTAAAAGTAGTTTTTACTTTGCCCCAACCCAACCTCCAATTATTTGTCTTTGGATAATACTTCATTGGAAAAAACTGCAAAACGAATTTTGGTATTTGATTATAGTGGAAAAGTGGTTTTAGAACAGCCATTTGAGAAAACAATTGATGTTTCTGGACTAGATCAAGGAACGTATATTTATCGCATTGAAATGAAATGTGGGTTGTATTACGACAGTAAGTTTGTAAAGCGCTAGGAAATAATTTCGAGGCGAAAAAAATATTCGTTTTCCTAGTCTTTTACACCAATTCAAAGATTAGCCGTACCTTTGCCACTTATAATACATAAATGACATTTAAAGAACTCGGGATTATTGATCCCATCCTAAATGCTCTTGAAGATAAGGGCTATACACATCCAACTCCAATTCAACAACAATCCATACCAATCTTACTAAAAGGAAAAGACTTATTGGGTTGTGCGCAAACAGGTACAGGTAAAACGGCATCCTTTGCCATTCCTATCATTCAACAAATGGTTGAAAAGAAAAGCGACGAAAAAGGAAAAAGAAGAATCAAAGCGCTGATTGTTACACCAACTAGAGAGTTGGCGATTCAAATTGAAGAAAATTTCAAAGAATATTCTAAAAATACAAACCTTAGAAACACTGTAATTTTCGGTGGAGTAAAGCAGGGTACGCAAACAGCAGCTTTGCGTCAGGGAGTTGATATCTTAATTGCAACACCAGGACGTTTGTTGGATTTAATTTCTCAGAAATACATTACACTTCGCGATATAGAATATTTCGTTTTAGATGAAGCGGATCAAATGCTCGACATGGGCTTCATTCATGACATTAAAAAAATCATCGCGATGTTGCCTAAGCAGCGTCAATCGTTATTTTTCTCAGCAACGATGCCGAAAGCAAGTGCGGAATTATCTAGCCAAATTTTGGGCGATTACGAACGTGTAGACATTGAGCCAGAACAAGCAACTGCAGAGAAAGTAGAGCAAGGAATTTATTTTGTTTCGAAAAACGACAAAGCGAAATTGTTGGTTCACTTACTTGAAACTGAAAATAAAGGAGCAACACTTGTATTTACAAGAACGAAACACGGAGCTGATAAAGTTGTGAAAATTTTGATAAAACATAATATCACAGCTGCAGCCATTCACGGCAATAAATCTCAGCCACAACGCCAGAAAGCATTAAGCGCATTCAAGGAAGGCAAAATGAATGTTTTGGTTGCAACAGACATTGCGGCACGAGGAATTGATGTTTCTGATATGCCTTTGGTTATCAATTACGATTTACCAAAT
>JBDNIA010000111.1:0-6931 GCA_041688525.1 Crocinitomicaceae bacterium
TAAAATGGTTCAGGAATAATTACTTCATCACCAGGATTACAAGTTGACATCAACCCAAAAATCAGGGCCTCAGAACCACCAGTTGTGATGATAATTTCCTCGTGCGTAACGTGAATATCACTTTTAGCATAGCTCGTGGCTAATTTTCTTCGGTAATGTTCAAAACCTGCAGAATGGCTATATTCTAATACTTTATTGTTAAATGTGCGTATAGCATCAAGTGCAAAATCAGGCATTTCAATATCTGGCTGACCAATATTTAAGTGATAGACAGAAACGCCTTTCGCAAAAGCTTTTTCGGCAAACGGCACCAATTTTCGGATAGGAGAAGAGGGCATTGCTATTCCTTTCTGAGATATATTCGGCATAAATTGTATAATTTGGTATAAATTTAAGTAGAAAGAACGAGGATTAATAAAATCGAGCCGTGTATAAACGAAAATATTTGAAATACTTTGTCTCAGCGCTGCTTATAGGGCTTTTTTCTTGTAATCAGGACAAGGATAATCTGCGCAAAGGTAAACCAATGAAAGCGCAAGAATTAAATCAGAAGTTAACTGGGATAAGAGAAAGACAGATGGATTATGGAAGTGTGAATTTAGAGGCAAGAGTTGATAGTTTAAACTCCAATTCTCGTCAATCGGAGCTGGTTGACTTGTTTTTGATTAATTCATCAATTAAATTGGATTTAAAATATGCAAGCGCTGATAATTTTATGAAAATGAGATTATACGATACTTTAACAAAGGCTTACCTTCAAAAAGAAGTTGCGGAGCGTTTGGGAAGATGTCAAGAGTTTTTAACCGCTATTAATAATAATCTTTACCTCTTAGTTTATGATGCAGTTCGTCCAATAAGTGTTCAGAAAAAAATGTGGGATGCTTTGGATTCGATTCCCGTTTCTCAGCGCGTGAAATTTGTAAGTAATCCTGCAAATGGGAGCATACATAATTATGGAGCGGCGGTTGATTTAACGATATGTGACGGTAGAGGAATTCCTTTAGATATGGGAGCTGAATATGATGATATTCGTAAAATTGCTTATCCATCTTTGGAAGCCCAGTTTTTAAATTCAGGAGAATTAACACAAAAACAGCTCGATAATAGAAAGCTGTTACGCAAGGTAATGACCAGTCAAAATTTCCGGAATATTCCCACTGAATGGTGGCATTTTAACGCGTTTTCCCGGGATATTGTTAAACTGAAATACGCAGCATTGAAGTGAATTGGTTTCTGCCGAAAGCATTGGCGATTCTTCGGCTATTGAACTGTCCACGTCATTCTTGTAAAATGAACTGATTTTTAGTTTATGGCATCATCTGATCTTATTTATCCTTTAATTCTTCATTAAACAATTCAAAAATTCTCCGGTATTCATCCGTCCAAGAATATGATTTCATAAATCCGTGTCCTTCAATTGGAAAAACAGCTAATTCCCAATTTGATTTTTCTAATTCGATGAGTCGTTGACTGAGTCTCACGACATCTTGGAATTGAACATTGTCATCAACCATTCCGTGTAAAATAAGCAAAGGTTTACTTAAGTTTTCGGCGAAATAGATAGGTGATGACTGCCGGTAAGCTATTGAATCGGTGTCGGGATAATTTAAGATATTACTCGTGTATTCATGATTGTAGTGCATCCAATCTGTTACTGAGCGCAATGCGGCACCACAAGCGAATTCATTTGGTTTGGTGAAAAGAGCCATTAAAGTAATGAAACCACCATATGAACCTCCGTATATGCCTACTTTGTTTGGGTTTACTTTTAAATTATCAACAAGGTATTTTTTTCCACTTACTTGATCCTCCAGATCCATTCCTCCCATATGCCGATAGATGGCAGTTCTGAAATCTCTTCCGTATCCTGCACTTGCCCGATAATCAATATCTAGTACTGTAAATCCATTGTCTTTTAACAAGTTGTGAAACATGAATTCTCTATAATAGTTACTCCAATAATTGTGTGCATTTTGTAAATAACCCGCACCGTGAACAAAAATTACGGCCGGTTCATTGTTCGTTTGCATCGGTTTGTACAATCTCGCGTATACATTCACGTCATCCTTGCCTTTGAATGATATAACATCAGGTATAGTCCAAGAATAATTTTGATAGGCTGGACGTTGAGATTTTGTTATTTGGGTTGGAATGGATTTGGGTTCATTCGCGGAGATAAATAGCTCCCATGGATTCGTTTTATCTGAAAACAAAAAGGCGAGATATTTTTCGTTTGGCGATTGCATTGCTTCAAAAGCGCCCGTTTTCTCTAAAATTGGTGTTAATCTTTTGCTCAAAGGATCGAATTTATATAAACCTCGATCTCCGGGATGTGTTTTATTTAGTGTCAAATAAAACTGGGTTAAATCTTTTGATGTTTTTACATCGTGGACTTCAAATTGACCGTTGGTTAATTGTTCACTATTTTTGCTTTCAAAGTCATAAGAGTATAAATGTGAGTAGCCGGTTTTTTCGGATTGGAAATAGAGTTTATTTTTCTTTGAATAAAATCCCAGCGTAGCAATAGACATATTCCATGAAGATATGCCAGGGCCGCCAATCCAAGACTCATCATGTTGATTATCAACTTCACTAAAACTCAATTTTTCTGAATCTAATTGAATTATCCACCGATCTTTATTGTCGTAGCTGCGAATGTCCATTACAACTTTGCCATCTGCTGACTGAATTGGAGGATGCATTATAATTTTCCTGTTTTCTTGATACATAAGAGTTGTATCGTTGTATTCTTTCAAATAGTTTGGTTTCTTTCGAATGTTGGTCAATTTATCAAAATCCATAATCATGAGCGAATCATTTTTTAGGTCGATTATACCAAAGGTGTGTTTCGGTTCATTTTCTCCTACTTTCGGTCGCTCTTTTGTTGTGTATGAATAGCCATCCTCACTGATATGGTGAAGCATTGTCGTGTTTTTGTTTTCTGGGTATTCCCCGAATCGCACGTAGATATATTTTTCATCTTTTGAAATGACTAAAAAGTCAATTTTCTTTTTATCTAGGTAAATGGATTTGTCATTAGTGGGGTCTATCTTTTTTTTATCCCGATAATTTTCTAATCGTTTTTCATCTTGGATATATTTGAAAAGTTCCTCTTGCTGGCTGCTGAGTTCATTGCTTATTTCCTTTTTATCTGCCGTTTTTCCGACCTTAAAATAAGTTAACTGTTTAAGTGTCGAGAGATTGGTATCGAATAAAAATAGGTTGTCTCTTTGTTGAAAGACTATTTTGTTAGCATTGGCAACTCTTTGCAGGTTTGAAATTATATTTTCAGTTGTAATTAAAGCACGGCAGCTTTTGTTTGCTTTATTATAAGACCATAAATTTCCGTCTTTAATGAAAAATTGTGTGGCGTAATTTAATTGTTCCATGTCAATTTCAACTCCTTCGGCAACTATCTCCTGATCTAGTCTGGCTATGTTTTTTGAAGCCAAGGAATAAGAATATCTGCTCATTTCCAGTTCATTTTCTGGATTCCAATCGAAAAGTATGCTTTGGCCACTGATGTGCCAAGCAATATTCTCCGGCCAGTATCCGATAAAATCTTTACCCTTCATTATCTCTTTAATATCAAGAACGGATTTGTTGTCGGCTTGAGCATGAATGCTGTTAATTGAAAGCAGGAAAAAAGCAAATATTATTTTCATAGTACTTTTATATGAATATCAAAGTTAAGTGAAATAAAGAAAGAACTGTTTTTATAATAAACGAGTGAATTGTTTACGGTTTCGGCGGGTTGATTAGGGAAACCGATAGGAAATAGTGTTGTTTTACCCCTATTATCTTAATTCTTTCGTTTTATTGCATAAGGCTAAAGATGGATTATTACATTGATGAATAGGATATTAAATAGTTATTAGTAGCGGATTGTTAATTTGTTTTTCAAGATTTCTTCTTGTTATTTCTGTAAATTATATTAATTTTAAGTCTAATTCTAAATTGAATAATTATGAAAAAAATTATGTTTTCAGCAATTGCTATGATTGCCTTCGTTGGTACTTCATTTTCGCAAAAAGCAACTTTAGACAACCCTTGGTCTGTAGAGGGAGTATTGTCTGCTACAAAAGATGGAATTAATTGGGCTGCACCAACTCTTCGTGTACGTTACTTCCTTAATGACAATATCGCTGCCCGTGTTCAGTTGGGTCTTGGTGATGGTTTAGGTACTGCCATGAGTGAGTCTCACACTTACTTTGAAAATGCAGATGGAACTGGAAATGAAGGTACATTGGATATCAATCGGATGAACTGGAATGCTCAAGTAGGAGGTGAATACCACTTGGCAGGAACGGACAGAATGTCTCCTTACTTTGGCTTGGGAATCAACTTCGGTGGTGGTTCATCAGCAGCAACAGGCACGAGCTACAATCCTTCAACTGATGAGTACGACGCAAATTTAAACTTCGCAAGAGACGGTAAATATTCAATGTTTGGTGTTGGTGTCTTTGCAGGTATGGATTTTTACGTATTTAAGAATATGTATGTTGGATTAGAATTGGGATTAAATTTCTCAAGTTACAACTATTCTGATGTGACATCAGAAATTACTGTAATGTCACCTAGTACTGTTATGAAGACAGTTACTCCAGGATATACAAAAACTTATTTGTCAACAGGAGCTAGCTCTGCAGCATTTAGATTGGGTTGGAGATTCTAATTTAAAACTAAAATTTAAAAGGTTTGAAGAGGGGAAGTTACATTCCCCTCTTTTTTTTGCTCAATTGGATTAATTCTGTATCTTTGCACACTTAAAATAATTTATTAATCGGGGTTTCGTACTCCAACAAATAAACAGAATTAAAATGGCAACAAGAATTAGATTGCAAAGACACGGTAAGAAAGGAAAAGCCTTCTTCCATTTAGTAGCTGCTGACTCAAGAGCAAAAAGAGATGGTAAATTCATCGAAAAATTAGGGATTTACAATCCAAATACTAATCCCGCCACTGTAGAAATCAATTTTGATAGAACATTGCACTGGGTGCAAGTTGGTGCAGAAATGTCTGATACAGCTCGCGCGTTATTATCTTACAAAGGAATTTTGCACAAAAATCACCTATTGAAAGGAGTTGAAAAAGGTGCTTTGACAGCAGAACAAGTTGAAGAGAAATTTGCAGCGTGGGTAGCAGAAAAAGACGGAAAAGTTCAAGTGAAAGTGGATCGTTTAGGAAATGAAACAATCGCTTCCAAAACTGCTCGTTTAACTGCTGAACAAGTCGCTAACGAGTCAAAAGCGAAAGCGATTGAAATAAAGAATACGCCTGAACCAGAAGCTGTTGAAGAAGCTCCAGAAGCGGAAGAAATGGTTGAAGAAGCTCCAGAAGCAGAAGAAATGGTTGAAGAAGCTCCAGAAGCAGAAGCTCCAGAAGCTGAAGAGCCAAAGGCAGAATAAGAATTAAACATTTATGAAGAAAACAGATTGTTTTCAATTAGGTTATATAGCGAAACTTCACGGATTTAAAGGTGAAGTTTCGCTGTTTTTAGACGTTACTGATCCAAATAGATATGAAAATTTGGATGCATTCTATGTGGACGTTAATAATCATTTGGTGCCATTTTTTGTAAAAAGCATAAAACTTAAAAACAAAGGTTTTGCTGCTGTGAAGCTGGAAGGTTTAAACACTGAAGAGGAAGCACGAGCGCTTTTGCGTAAATCAGTCTATCTACCAAAAGAATTATTGGAAGATTTGGATGATCTTCATTTTTACGATCATGAGGTAATTAATTTCGCTGTGGTAGATAAAAATCACGGTCTAATTGGTAAAATTGAGGATGTTATAGACTTAGCAGCAAATCCGCTACTTCAAGTTGTTGAAGGAAAACGAGAAATTCTTATTCCATTATTGCCGGGTTTGGTTCAAAAAGTTGATCGAAAAGGAAAAATTCTTCATATCGAAGCGCCTGAGGGCTTGATTGGGTTGTATCTGTAATTCACATGTCAACTTTTCTCTTCAAAGAATTTTCAATCAGACAAGAATATGCCGCGCTCAAAGTGGGAACAGACGCCATGGTTTTGGGGGCGCTTATTGATTCATCTAAAAAATCAAGTGGAATAGATATTGGCACGGGTACAGGTGTTATTGCCATGATGGTTGCACAGAAAAATCCTGCAATTCAAATAAAAGCAATAGAAATTGATGATGCTTCCTGTTTAGATGTTATTTTCAACTTTGAAAATGGACCTTTTTCAAATCAATTGGAACTAGTTCACGCAGATTTTTTAAAGGTAAATTTTAGCGAAAAATTTGATTTGATATTTACCAATCCACCTTACTACGTGGACGCCCTAAAAACGCAAAATCATAGAATCAATAAAGCAAAACATGCCAGTGATTTAAACGCGGAAACACTCTGTCAAAAAGTGAATCTATTACTTTCTGAAAAGGGAGAATTTTGGTTAATTTGGCCTTATTATTCCAAAGAAGATTTTATTACTTCTGCTTCAAAAAATCAGTTGTACTTGAAAAAAGATATAACGATTCAAGGTAAGCCTGGAGCACCTGTTCGTTCCGTTATCTGTTTTTCTAAGAATAGAAATTTAGAAAGTGAAGCATCGGTTTTCACTATCCGTGACGAGTTTGGCGACTATACGGAAGAATACAAAAAGTTGACTTTAGAATTTCACAACCGAAAACTGTAAAGTCAATATTACTTTAACTTAGAACTGAGTTAAAAGTTCTTTTTGTAAACTGATTCCTTTGTCTGAGTTATACCATTTTTGTAATTCAACCTTTTTTTCATCAACAGTTTTGTCAGATGTTAAATTATAGAGATGAATATTTTGTGCCTCAGTTGGTCTTGGTCCCCAATGAAATAAATCCTTATTTTGTTCATCACGGACAACCAAAATGGGAATAGATTTACCTTTATTGGTGAGGTATTTGTCTATTTCTGAATCGGAATCTCTAAGCTGAA
>JBDNIA010000112.1:0-3079 GCA_041688525.1 Crocinitomicaceae bacterium
ATTAGATGCATTTGAAAAAGGACTAATAAAGAAATTTCTTTTGACATTAACGGATGAAGAATTTATTAATAACCCTAAATTTGCACCCCCAAACTAAAATATTTCGGAACTTTGTGGCACGGATTTACGTACCTAATGTATCGAAGTTTATCAATAACTAAAAAATGATAGAGGAAAGACGCTTGACAACAGAGGAAAAAGCCTTAAAAATCAACTTAACGAATGACATTTACGGATGTTTTGCAGAGATTGGTGCTGGGCAAGAAGTAGCTGCCAATTTTTTTAAAGCTGGTGGTAGCTCTGGTACAATTGCATTTTCTCAGTCTGCATACGATATGAAGATTTCTGATGCCATGTACGGCGAAGCTTCTAGATATGTCTGCGAGGAACGTTTGATAACTATGCTGGAAACGGAATTCGACACCATGAGAATTCGTTTACCCGAAAAATATAAGGAATCAAGATTTTTTAGTTTTTGTAATACCGTTGAATCTCTAAATTATCACAAATCTAATCAAGGCCAAGGTTGGGTTGGAATTCGTTTTCAATCTAAGGCTCAAGGAACAACGAACGATGTTATTTTGCACATTAAAATGCATGATAATAGTCATAAAGCACAGCAAGAGGCACTTGGTATTTTGGGCGTAAATCTTATACATGCTAGCTTTTTTCAATGCCAAGACATGAATCTTTTTATTCAAAGTCTCATTCACCGTTTACCGCGTGAACGAATGGAAATTGATATGTTGCGAGTTTCAGGTCCAGATTTTGAAGAAGCAGACAATAGAATATTAGCACTGAATTTGGTTAAAAGAGGAATGACAGATGCCACCATGTTTGATTTAACGGGTAATGTTCTTCAGCCAGCAACCGCTTTGTATAAACGCAACATTTTGTTGATGCGTGGCAGGTTTAGACCTGTGACGAAAGTACATATCGACATGATAGAAACGGGTAAACGCCAGTTTCTTGGAGAAGAAGGTGTAAAAGATGAAAATGTCAGTGTTATTTTTGAGTTGACTTTGAAAGATTTAACTGCTGATGGTAAAATTTCAGATAAAGACTTTGTTGATCGTGCAGAGCTATTAGGTTCACTTGGTTACACAGTAATGATTTCAAATTATCTGAAACATTACAAAATGGTAGATTATTTGGGTTCGATAGCGCGTGGACGTAAAATGGGCGTAATTCTTGGGATTTATAATCTGCACACGATTTTTGACGAGAGATATTACGACAATCTACCAGGAGGATTGCTCGAAGCATTTGGTCGTGGATTTGGTCACAACGTAAAACTATTTGTGTATCCGGCGAACAATGTAGAAAATGGAGAGCTCTATTTGCTCGACGACATCCGCATTCCAAAACACCTTACTGGCTTATTACAATACATGAAGGACAATAATAAAATGGCGGCGATAAATGGCTACGATAAGCGATTGCTGCACATATTATCTGACGATGTACTTTCTAAAATAAGAGCTGGAGTTTTGAGCTGGGAGGATGATGTTCCCGTTGAAGTTGCTAAAGCAATTAAGTATTTTGAACTATTTGGTTTTGTTAAAGAAACTCTTCCTCCCAATGTTCAACACGCTTATATTAAGCACTAAAATCTGATTAATTTGATCGGAGCCTATATTAAACAGTGCAGCTCTCTAAAATTTTCAGTACGTACTTGATTACGCCTTAATTTAATGTTGTAAATTGCAGGCGTATTGTATTCTACAATTAAGATGTCTCAGATTAAAAACGCACAAGTAAGATATAGAATAATTGACCGTTGCATACGCAATAAGTATCGGCCAAATCCAACAAAACGAGATTTAAGAGAAGCGTGTGAAGAATCTCTTTTTGGAAGTAGTGAAGGGAGTAATATTTGCGATTCTACTATAGAAAAAGATCTTTTCGCAATGCGTATGGATCACGATGCTCCGATTAAATACTCTAAAATCAGCCGAGGATATTATTACGATGAGGAAAACTACAGCTTTGACAGTATCCCTTTAACTTCAGAAGACTTAAATGCAATTCAGTTTGCCGCGAAAACCTTATTGCAATTTCGTGATATAGACATGTTCAAACAATTTGGAAACGCGATTGATAAAATTGTAGATCGAGTTACTATTGCTGAAAATCCTTTAGATGAGAAAATCCAAGAGTATGTCCAGTTTGAAAAAGGAATAAATACAGGGGGAAACCATTTCTTATCCAGGCTGCTTGAAGCAATTCAAAATGTGAAAAAAGTGACTTTTGATTATACGAGTTTCGCATCAAACAAATCAAAAGAAAGAACAGTAACTCCACTTTTGTTGAAAGAATACAGAAACAGATGGTACTTAATTTCCAACGACGACGAGAAGAATAAAATTATTACCTACGCTCTGGAACGCATGGATAATGTAACGGTTACGGCTGATAACGGTGCTATCCCAGAAGGTTTTTCACCTGAGAATTTTTTCGAGCATACCATAGGAATTACGACTTACGATGCCGTTCCAGAGAAAATTGAATTAAAAGCGAATAACTTAGCAGCTAAATACATAGAGTCTCAACCTTTTCACCATACGCAAGAAACAATTAGAGTGGGTAAAAATAAAACCATTTTCGCTTTGAAAGTTATTGTTACAGAAGAGTTGATTCGAGAAATATTGAGCTATGGCGGTGAAATTGAAATAGTTTCACCCACAAGTCTTCGCGATAAAATCGCAGATCGAGTAGTCGATATGATCAATAATTACAATTTATAAAATGGAACTTATAATATCAAAAGGAAAGGGTGTTGCTATCCTTAAATTTAATCGTCCAGAAGTTTTCAATTCCTTTAATCAAAAAATGGCTTTTGCTTTTCAAAAAGCACTTGATGATTGTGAAAAAGATGAAGCTGTAAGATGTATAGTTATCACAGGTGAAGGAAAAGCTTTTTGCGCTGGACAAGATTTGGCAGAAGCTACGGATCCGAATGGCCCAGAACTGAAATCCATTGTTCAAGAGCATTACAATCCTATTATTGTTCGATTGAGAAATATCGAAAAACCTATCATTGCAGCTGTGAATGGAGTAGCCGCAGGAGCAGGAGCGA
>JBDNIA010000113.1:0-2540 GCA_041688525.1 Crocinitomicaceae bacterium
CTTTAACAAGCGAACTAAAAACAGAAGCAGAACACGATTCTATAGAAACAGACATTGGATAAACACCGCCTTGAGCCAATATAACAGGGGAAATAGCTGTATAGTCTGAGTAGCCGTTCAAAACGCTACCTGCCGCGCCCGCGCTCGAACAATTTGAAGAATTATTCAAATTAGCCAATGACACATTAAATATATCTTCGTCAGCAGTAAAATTAGCTTGACTCGTGCAATAACAATTTGTAAAATGATTCATTCCTACATAAACAATTCCGGATGTATCGAAATACGTATTCGTGCAAATTGCGATACATCTATAATACATACCCGTTGATTGCATTCCAAGGAAAGTATCATTTGTTGCTCCGGCAATATTCGTGAAAGTTAAACTATCTGGAGATATTTGCCATTGATACGTAATGCCATTTCCCGGCGAACCGCCTGATAAAGTCAAGTCAAAATCTACATCGGGACAGGCATTAATAACGGACGAAACGACATTGCCAGCCAAAAAGGGACTTGTACAATTTCCTGCAATAATTAAAGCATCACAATTTACAGGAAAATTCAATTGAGAGCTTGATGTATTGCATACTAATTGTGTCGTTGAAATAGAAAATGGACTTGCAATAACTCCATTTTGTGCCAACCAAGCCGTATCCAGACTGACCGTTGCTGAAGTCACGAGTGAATCTAGAGGAAATACAAAAGAATAAGTTCCGTTTGCAGCGGTTGAAATAAATTGACTTTGTCCATTGTAATTAAAACTCACAGGCACCGAATCCAGAAACATATCTGATCCATTATAAATTCCGTTTGTGTCTATGTCGCAGAAAACAGTACCACTAACACAAGAATAGGTGTTTGGCGCTCCAATTTGAACCATATAATCTTCAGTTTCCCCCCAAAAATATGTGCCACAAGGAGTAACGGAAGACAGGAACATATATGAAGTTTCTACATTTACCACTCTCATTCTGGTCAAGCCTGTTGTTGCAGCTGAAGGAACAACTATATTTGCCGAAACTGTGTAATTGCCAACTTGGGCGCTTGATGACGCCAATACTTACTCGCCAGGATCATTGAAGTCCCCATCTTGGTTATAATCAATCCAGACTTTAACAACTGAATTGTAGGCTCCGGAGCAAGTTCCAACTGTTACAGATAAGGGATATGTATTGCCCAAAGTCAGTATTGCAGGCGAAATATTTGTAAAGTTCGAATAACAATTTAAGATACTACCGACTGTTCCTGTTGTTCCACAAGTCGAAGTATTGATTAAATTCGATAGAGAGACGCCTAAAATGTCTTCATCAGATGTAGATGTTGCCTGACTTGTACAATAACTATTGGCTAAAGAAATAGACGTCAATGAAATAGTTGTTAAGTGACAAATCGCATCAGAACCGCAAAGTGTATCATTCCATTGGACGGTATAATTTCCAGTTGTTGCCGGAGTGAAAACAAAAGGCAATGGACCAGAGGCAATACTTGATGTACTTCCTGATGCGAAAATGGTTATAAATCCAGCACTAGTATTTGTGGCGTTTAAAGAATAAGAATTTCCAGCTAAAAGAGCTGTAATTGTTGAATTTTCGCCGAAATTTGTGCAACTCGAAATTGTTGTCGAATTTCCTAACGAAGTTGGAGCAGCTACAATTCCATTTGTATTGCCAGAGACTAAACACTGGCTAAATGATGAAGTGGAAAAAACCAAAATAAGTGAACACAACAAAAAGAAGGTTGAAGTAAATGTTTTCATTATCATAGTTTTAAGTTAGATTTTGACTAAAAGTAGAGCTAATTTTATTCTTTGCCAAATAATTTATTTCGACGAAAAAATTTCTTTTTATTGGAAACAAACAACCAAAGCAATTGTTCAAACTTGCAGATCTAGGGTCTCCGAAATATTATAGAAGTTCGACAAAAATTACTCCCCAATCTCAAAGATCAATTCCGAGATTTTATCCGCAGTAAAATATTTATTCGCTATTCTTTGAATATCTGCGGCCGTGACTTTTTCGATAGATTCATTCATTTCAAATATTGAATCTACTTGATTAAAAAGAAGTACACTTTTACCTAAACTCAACATCAATCCAGAATGGCTTTCCATAGCAAGTGCCATGTGACCTCTGTATTGGTCTTTTGCCATTTTTAAATATTTAGCACTTAATTCTTTATCTCTCAAATTCGCCAATTCTTTATAGAGAACCTTCATGGATTTTTTCAAATACTTTGTATCCGTTCCTAAATAAACCGACCAAAAACCAATTTCACCATAAGGAGTATAAGAAGATTCAATATTGTAAGAATATCCATATTTCTCGCGTATCGAGAGATTAAGTTTTGAGTTAAGCGCCGGTCCTCCAAGAATATTTGTCAAAAGGAACATTACTTTCCTGTCCTCATCATCATAGCCAGGAGCATAGCCTCCAGCGACGGCATGAACCTGATAATTAGCTTCCTTTTCAATTTTATTAAAGTGATATGAACCAATAAAATGTTGTACCTTTTCTTTTTCTCTTTTGGGACAATTCGAA
>JBDNIA010000015.1:0-10620 GCA_041688525.1 Crocinitomicaceae bacterium
AATGGTGCTATTTTTGAGTATAGAAGCAGACGTATCGTCGCAAGAAGATTCTATTCCTAATATATAGATGTCGTTATGCGTCAAGATTGATTAAATTTGTTTTCGAATGTCAAAATTAATGAAATTTATAGGAAGATTCGCATCCATATTTGTGGACGTATTGCTTATTTTGCTCATTGTTTTTTCATTTGCGGTTCGAACCACTCCATTTCAAACTTTTTTAGCGCAACAAGCTACCGCTTTTTTAAGCAAAGAACTTGGAACCAAATTACACATAGAAGAAGTAGCCATTGTCTTTTTTGACCGTATCGCTCTGAAAGGAGTTTACGTTGAAGATTTATTTGGTGATACTTTGGCCGACATTAATACGCTTCACGTCCGGTTAAAAGCCTTGGATCTTGTTAAAAACAAAATTACTTTAGCTAGCATTGAACTGGACAGAGGAAATGTTCATTTAATACGCGATTCAGTAAGCAAAGAATTCAACTATTGGTTTTTAACGGACTATTTTTCTTCTGGCTCCGCTCCTTCTTCTGGCAAACCTATGGATTTAGATTTGCAGCGCGTCCAACTTACAGATATTCATTTTAGGTACGACGATATGCGAAAAACCTATTCCGATTTCGGAATGGATTGGGATCATTTGGATTTTAAAAATGTCAATCTCGTAGCTAAAAGCATTCAAATACGTGGAAACGATATAGGCTGTGTTATCTCCGAACTTTGTACTACCGAAAAAAGTGGTTTTATTTTGGATCAATTATCCACGAAGGCTAGGTTAATTAAAAAAGGTCTTTATCTTGACAAGTTATCAATTCAAACACCAAATTCAGAGGTTTACTTTTCAAAAATGTACCTGAAAATGAATCAACTAGAAGATTTTTACACTTTTGAAGATAGTGTAAATTTTGAGTGTTCAATTCAACCTTCGCACGTTTCTATGAAAGATGTTTCATATTTCGCAAGTGTCCTAGAAGGAATGGAACAAATGGTTTATTTAAGTGGAAAAGTATCCCGTAAAGTAAATAATTTAAGAATTTCCGATCTCGATCTGCAAACAGGTAAAAAAACTAAGTTAAGGGGGACTTTTAACCTTGTAAACTTTTATAAAATTGAATCTGCATTTTTTCAAGAAAGAATAGATTATGCCTATATAGATTTAGAAGATCTAAAGAATATTAAACTTCCAAAGGATAGCGGCGGCAGTTATCTGAGTTTTGACAAATACTTAGACCGACTGGGTTATTTTGAAGGAACTAAAGTAAGATTAGATGGATTCTACAGCCAATTTGTCCTTGCTGCAGAAAATGTAACTACAGCTATTGGCTCGGTTCGAATGGACAATGGGATTCTCTTCACCGAAAACAGGGCTACAAATTCCTTCTTATTTGAGAAATCACAAGCTGGCGCTTATGATGTAATGGTAACTGAATTTGATTTGGGAGTTTTCTTGGATGATGAAAGTTTTGGAAAAGTCGACGGCACCTTCTTTTTTGGTGGAGAAGCATTTTCTACAGACAACATACGATTTGATCTTATAGCTGGAAATGTAAATCGATTTGATTTCATGGATTATTCGTACGAAAATATAACTATCGAGGAAGGTAAAATCGATGATAATAAACTAACCGCTAAAATTGATATTAAAGACGATAATCTTAATTTAATTTATAATGGATCAATAGATTTTAAAAATCAACAGCACATGCAGTTTTCTGTAGATTTGACCAAGGCTGTATTGGATAATTTAGGTTTCACCGATGTTAAAAACACCTTCCTTGCCTCCAAATTTTCAGTTGATTTGATAGGCGTAAATGAAGACAACGTGAAAGGGGAAATCACACTCAATGGTCTTGTTTACAAAGAAGGAGACAAGCAGTTTGATATCCCAGCATTGAAGGTTTCTGTGGAGAGGGGTAAACTTATTGACATATTAAATATTGAAAGTAAACTCGCAGATATCAATATTTTAGGAAAAGTCAATTTTGCTCAAATTGGAAAATCCTTCCAAGATCAATTAAGTCAAATTTTACCCGCACTTATAAAGCCTGTTGAAAAAAGAAAGAATACACTAACCAATAACAACTACTTCACGTATGATGTGCAAGTCAAAGAAATGGGAGATTTTCTAGATATTTTTATCCCTGGACTCACCATAACTAGAGGAACACGTATTCGTGGAAAATACGAAGAACAGACAAGCGATTTTAATTTAAATATTCAAAGTCCATTTATCGCCTACCGAAACTACGTAATTCGCGAATTAACTGTCAAATCATCAGCAATTCGAGATAGTTTGAAATTAAAATGTGGTATTGCTAAATTTGAATTGAACGATTCAGTTTCCGTGAATAATTTAATGCTGACTTCACTTGGTTCAAAGGATTTATTTCAATCTGAAGTATTTTGGAATCCGAATACAACTAATTATTCTAAAGTAAATTGGGATACCAAAATTATTGATGAAAATTCATTAGATTTTTTAATAAAACCCTCTTTGATTACCATTCAAGAAAAGCAATGGGACATAAGGAATTCTTCAGCCATAGAGTATAGAAAAGATTACATTTCCATCACCGATTTCTTATTCGAAAGACAAAATCAATTTATCGCGTTAAATGGAAAAGTTTCTGAAAATAATTCCGACAAGTTAAGGTTAAAAGTAAGCCATTTACAACTTGACGATTTCGGCACTTTACTTCAAACCCCTATGAATCTGAGAGGAGAAGTGAATGGTTTTGGCGAAGTATCTACGCCATTCACGAATATTGGATTTACGGGTGACGCGAGCATTAAAGAACTTTTTATTAACAACGAAGAAGTAGGTGATGTTTTTGTTCAATCCGAGTGGTCCAAAGGAGAAGAAAGTATTAAATTACTCGGTGATTTAATTTATCGAAATACCCAAACATTTTCTTTCGATGGCAAATATCACGTCAATCGCACCAAGGATAATTTAGAGTTTAACTTATTATTCGATAAAACAGATATTCAATTTGCCAATGCTTTCATGGATCCACAAGTCGTTTCTGACATTACGGGAACTTTAGATGGGTCACTAGCCGTTCGTGGGACTCCTGACTCTCCAAAACTTAATGGAAACATAATTTTGGCTAACGGTGGTGCTAAGATTGGTATTCTTGGCGTGAGATTTAAAACCGATGGAACGATAAATGTCGACGAATCTGGTTTTTATATGAACAACATACCGGTAATTGACGAAGAAGGAAATGCAGGCTCTCTTGTCGGATCAATTTATCATAACAATTTTTTAGATTGGAACTTTGATTTAGCATTCAACTTAGAAGACGATGCGCTTAACCACGATCCAATTTCAAAATGGAAAGTTCTTCCACTGAAAAAGTTCCTTCTCATGAATACAGATTATAAAGAAGGTGATTACTATTTCGGAAAAGCTTATGTCACAGGATACGCGAACATATATGGTTATGCCGATAATTTAGACATTACGGTGGATGTGAAGACTCAAAAAGGCACGAACATAAACTTTCCAATGTATGGAGCATCAGATATTTCAGATGAAGAAAGTTTCATGACTTTCTTAAACAAGGACACTACTATACATATATCTGAACCAAAAATAGATTTTACAGGAGTGGACTTAAATTTAAATTTCGATGTAACATCTGACGCCAAACTTAAAATTATTTTTGACGAAAATTTAGGTGATGAAATTTCTGCCGATGGTGCTGGAAAGATTCGAATGCGCTTGGATAATCTGGGCGATATTGAATTGGATGGAACTTATGAAATAAATACTGGAGTATATAATTTTGCAATAGGCCCTATTAAACAAAATTTTTATATCAAAGAAGGCGGAAACATCACATGGACAGGTGATCCTTATAACGCAAATTTAAATCTTCGGTCGTTTTATAAAGTCAATGCAAATCTGAGTGAAATATCTGTTGATCAACTCAGTAATTCGGGAAATGCAAAACAAGAAATTTATTGTTATCTCGATATTACTGAAACTTTATTTGCTCCTGCAATAGCATTTAATATTGAAGCCCCAAAAGCAACCGAATCTGGAAAAGCACTTATTAACAGAATAACCAGTGATCCGGAAGAATTAAACCGCCAATTTTTCTCCCTTTTATTGTTCAAGTCTTTTCAACCATTAAAAGGTACAACAACCTCGAACAGCGGAGCCGCACTGGATTTGGCAGCAAATCAAATTAATTCTATGCTTTCTCAATTGACACAGAGTTATAAAATGGCTGTCAATCTGGATGCCAACTCCTCTACTGGCGATAAAACTTTTGAATTTGGTGTGTCTAAAGAATTTTTAGACAATCGATTAATTTTGACAGGAAGTTTTGGGGTTGAAAATTCAACTTCTGGGAGCACCGATAATCAAACACAAAGTTTCTTAATCGGAGATGTCAATTTAGAGTATTTACTCAACGAAACTGGAACATTTAGAGTGAATATTTTCAATGAGTCAAATCAGAATCGGGTAATTCAAGATAATAACCAGGGTTTATTTAAGCAAGGCATTGGCTTGAATTATCAAGAAGACTTTAATTCTTTGCAAGATTTTAAATTGATTCAATATTTTCTAGATATTTTTAGAAAAAAAGGAAATAAAAAGTACCCAATTAAGAAAAAACGCAGTCAAACGCCAGTTCCAAAAGAAAATGGTTCAGGAAAAAAAGACTTAGTAAAACCTGAGGAAAACCATTAGATTTGTCTCACCCCACAGAATTTGTAATAGTATGAAAAAAGTACTTGTAGCCAACAGAGGCGAAATCGCCAGAAGAGTTATTCGCACCTTAAAAAAAATGAATATTGCATCTGTTGCAATATATAGTGACGCTGATAAAGATGCTCCGCACGTATTAGAAGCGGATGAAGCTGTTTACGTTGGCGCTAGTCCTTCTTCAGAAAGTTATTTGAAACAAGACCTCATCCTTCAAATATGCAAAGACTTAGGTGTTGAAGGAATTCATCCAGGATATGGCTTTCTTTCTGAAAATTCAGGTTTTGCAAGAAAGGTCAAGGCTGCAGGAATGACGCTCATAGGTCCTTCTCCGGAATCTATGGAAGTGATGGGAGATAAATTAAGAGCGAAACAAGCCGTAAAAGAATTTAATGTTCCTTTGGTTCCAGGTGTCGACGAAGCAATCACCGATCCTATTGCCGCTATAAAAGTGGCTGAAGCCGTTGGTTACCCAATTTTGATTAAAGCTTCGGCCGGAGGTGGTGGAAAAGGAATGCGATTGGTGGAAAATTCTGGTGAATTCATTGAACAAATGAATTTAGCGCAAAGTGAAGCCAGATCCAGTTTTGGTGATGATGCGGTCTTTATTGAAAAATTCGTTGTAGAACCTAGACATATAGAAATTCAAGTTTTCGCTGACAAGTTTGGAAACACCGTTTACTTATTTGAAAGAGAATGCTCCATCCAACGTCGACACCAAAAAGTAATTGAGGAAGCTCCGAGTGCAATCTTAACTCCAGAATTAAGAGCTAAAATGGGAGAAGCTGCCGTTGCGGTATGTAAGTCTTGTAACTATGAAGGAGCTGGAACGGTAGAATTCCTGTTGGATGCAAACATGGATTTTTTCTTCTTAGAAATGAATACACGTTTACAAGTTGAACACCCTGTTACGGAAGAAATTACTGGGTTAGATTTAGTAGAATGGCAAATTAGAGTTGCTCGAGGTGAAAAATTACCCAAAATGCAAGATGAACTTTCAATAAATGGTCACGCCATTGAAGTGAGAGTCTATGCGGAAGATACGCTGAATAATTTCACACCAGATATCGGTACTTTGAGAAGATATAGAATTCCTGCTGGAAAAAATACACGTGTTGACGATGCTTTTGTTGAAGGAATGCCCATTCCTATCTATTATGATCCGATGATTGCAAAGTTAGTTGTTTGGGGGAAAACCAGAGAGGAAGCAATAGAACGCACGATTACTGCAATCGACCATTATCAAATTTCAGGACTAAAGACTACATTGGATTTTGGTAAATATGTCTTAAAACATCCAGCTTTCCGTTCCGGTAAGTTCGATACAAATTTTATAAAAGAATATTTTTCTGATCCTTCGGTGATGCATACTGCAATGAAAGAAGAAGAAGACGCTTTAGTACATGGAATTAACGATATCTGGAATGCAATTAAAGAGCGCCAAGTTAAGGAATTCGCATCTAGAGATATTTCTAATTCATGGAGAAATCACTAATTTAATTCTGCGTAAGATCTAAAATTATAGCGACATATAAAAAATAAAAAAGGCTATCTCTTTGGAGATAGCCTTTTTTATACCTTATATATTTGTATTATAGCTTAAATGAAAGACCTGCATTAAGTATCCCTCCTTGACCAAATCCAGCGGCAAGGTTTACACCTAAGTTGTCAGTTATGAAGTAACGAACTCCTATTCCGATTCTGGCAGCAACAGGAATTAGGCCTGAAACGCTTTGCTTTAAATAATCTGGATCAGTGCTTGAAAATGTGTAGCTTCTATTTCCATAACCCACTCCGAAAACACCGTAAAAATCAACAACATCATTATCAATGAAATGATAGTTAAAAGTAGCCATTACGCCAATTTTCTTTGTGGAGAAGTCGTATTGGTATTTTCTAGTATCATAGTTACCTGTATTGGAGTTGTAAACTAAAGAATTTTCTGAGTACGACAATTTGGTATTATTAAAACCAATGTCTATACCCAAGCCTACTTTATCAGCTAGCATATATTCACCTCTTATCCCGACTGGTCCTATACCTGAAATTGTTAAATCTTGTTCTTGACCTGAATTTGCATATCCTGCTTTAAATACTGCTTTATACAAATTTGGAAAACCATAATAGACATCGAATACGACGTTTCCTGGCTCGAGAGCTTGAGCAGAAGCTCCGTTGCTAAACATCAGCACAAATGCTGTTAGAGCACATACAACCTTTTTTTTCATATAAATAATTTAAATTTGAAGTCTAAAATTACTTGAAATTATGAATAATTAACGTAAATAAAAAAATATTTTCTTTTTTATTGAATAAGGAACTTCCTGATTTGTAAAAAACTTTTTGTGGAAAAACTAGGTTTGGCATCAACTTGACTAGCGTTAAAAAAAGGCTACCTTTGCAAGTTTAAAAAAAAGAACTGGGAATGACGAAATTGTTCAACTTATTTGACTTCAAACAAAAAGTAAATTACAAAACTGAGATTTTATCTGGATTAACTGTCGCTTTAGCATTAGTTCCAGAGGCGATTGCCTTTGCTATGATTCCTGGTTTTTCCCCATTAACAGGACTCTACGCAGCTTTTGTTTTAGCCTTAGTGACGGCAATAATAGGTGGGCGACCAGGAATGATATCAGGAGCAACCGGCGCCGTTGCCGTAATTTTCGTAGGATTAATCTTAGAGTTAAAACGATATTTCCCAGGAATTGAACCGGAAACAATTTTAAACTATGTGTTTATCACCGTAATTTTCGCGGGCGTCATTCAAATTCTTACTGGCGTTCTAAGATTAGGAAAATTCATCCGACTTGTTCCTCACCCCGTTATGTTTGGATTCGTAAATGGTTTAGCAATAATCATATTTATGGCTCAATTCCCTAATTTCTATCAGAAGGGAAGCGATGAGTTATTAGCACAAACTCCTTTGTTTATAATGCTAGGGTTAACAATTTTAACCATGCTAATTATATGGGGTTTGCCCAAAATCACCAAAGTCATTCCTTCTGCACTTGTGGCAATTGTTACCGTTTCTGCTCTTGTAATTGGTTTTAATATTGACACTATGACAGTGGCCGACACAATGAATGCTGGAGAAAGTATCAAAGGTGGTTTCCCTCCCTTTTCCATTCCTTCCATTCCTTTAACTTGGGAGACTCTAAGTATAATTTTCCCTTACGCAGCAATTGTTGCGGGAGTCGGTTTAATAGAAAGTCTTTTGACGTTAAATATTATTGACGAAATAACGGAAACGAGAGGAAATGGGAACCGAGAGTGCATTGCGCAAGGCACGGCAAATATATTTTCTGGTTTCTTATCTGGCATGGGAGGATGTGCTATGATCGGTCAAAGTTTAATAAATACTTCAGCTGGAGCGCGGGCACGCTTGTCTGGAATCACAGCTGCTCTTATGCTATTGGTTTTCATCATGTTCGGCTCTAGTGTAATAGAAAAACTACCTATGGCGTCCTTGGTCGGATTAATGTTCATGGTCGCAATAGGAACTTTTGAATGGGCAAGTTTCAAAGTATTCAAGAAAATGCCAACATCTGATGTTATCGTTATGATTCTGGTTACGCTAATTACAGCTGTGTCCCATAATTTGGCTATTGCTGTATTATCTGGAGTTATTTTGTCGGCATTATCTTACTCTTGGGAAAATGCGAAACGAATTAGAGCTAGAAAGTATATAGATGAAAAAGGTGTTAAACATTACGAAATATACGGACCCTTGTTCTTTGGCTCGACAACTGCGTTTACGGAAAAGTTTGACCTTTTAAACGATCCGAAAGAGGTAATAATTGATTTTGCAGAAAGTCGTGTAGCTGATATGTCGGCAATCGAAGCTTTAAATAAATTGACTGAACGCTATATGAAAGCGGGAAAAACGATTCATTTGAAACACTTGAGTCCAGATTGCCAAACTTTGCTGAAAAATGCGGAGAAAGTAATTGATGTAAATGTTTTGGAAGATCCAACTTACAAATTAGCGGTAGACAGAATATAGCTAATTTATTCCTATTCCAAGGATAGTTATGTCGTCTACTTGTTCTTGTTTCTGGTCAAAAGAAAGCATCCAATTGTCTAACTCCTCACCAAGAATCAGTTCTTGTTTTGACATTTTTTCTGCCGCGTTTTCAGCTAATAATGTTCGCAAACGTTTATTCATGAATTTTTTACCATTTGAACCTCCAAATTGGTCTGCAAAACCATCTGTAATTAAATAGAGTACATCTCCAGAAGTTAAGTCTATTTTGTGGTTCGTAAAATCACTCATTTTTGGATGGATGCCTATTGGCTGTTTATCTGGTTTATATTCTAGTAGTATTCCTTCCTTTTTGGAATAACGAAATAAGGGATTATTAGCCCCAGCCCATTGAGCTTCCTTCTTGTTTTTATTAATGAGTACCAAAGAAATATCCATACCATCTCTAGGTTCGCCGAACTCATTTTTTTGGTTCAAAAGTGAAATTATCTGTTCACGCAAAATATGTAAAATTTCATTTGCCTTCAAATTTCCATTCGAATTGATTGTTTCGTTTAATAAACTAATGCACAGCAAACTAACGAAAGCACCCGGAACACCGTGTCCTGTGCAATCTGCAACGGCTGCCAGTATCCAATCACCTTGCTCATCTACGAAATAAAAGTCACCTGAAACAATATCCTTTGGTTTTGAAAAAATAAAATAATCACCCGGCAGTTTATCCATTAATTTCTGTTGAGAAGGCAGAACAGCATTTTGAATACGCAAACCATATTTTATACTGTCTCTCACTTCTTGAAGTATAACTTCAATGCGAGCTTTTTGTTTTTCTAAAATATTATTTTGCTGAGAAATTAACTTTTTCTGATATTGCTCTTGTTCTAAAAAAAGCTGTTTCTGCTGATAAGCTCTGTAAGCAAACCAACCAGCTCCACTTCCCATAAGCAAAACCAAACCCAATAGCAGTAAAACAGTTCTTTGCCATCCCATTTCTTGAAATAGGGTAGTCAGCTTTCTTTCTTGCTTGTCTATGTCGCCGGATTGGATGATTAAATAGTTTCTTTGTTTTCTCAATTTTGCTTCGAGTAAATCAAATTCGTCAAACTGATCCGTAATTAATTGATTTTGATCGTTTAATGTCTTTTGCTTTTCTTTAAGAGATAAAGAATTAAAATTATTGATTTTTACTTGTATATCACGTATTCTATTTTTTGTTTCATCCTCTTTTTCACTCGCGAAAACCGCATTGCTGGTAAGTGAAATAAGGATACAACTGAAGCACACAATTAAGTGATACAAAAAAAAATTTCTTCTTAGGATAACCATTTTCATCGTTTAATTTGAAGGGCGTTAACAAGGATAAGAAAGAATCGTTTAAGAAACAAATGCAAACATTATTAACAGTGAATAATTCTTTTTAAGACTTCCCTTTTCAGAAAATAAGCACTACTTTTGTGGCACAAAAAAATAAGACAATGAATTTACACGAATATCAAGGAAAATCTATTTTGAGTAAATACGGCGTTGCCATTCAGAGAGGTGTTGTCGTTGAAAAATTAGAAGATGCTGTTGCTTCTGCTAAAAAGTTAACCGAGGAAACTGGAACTAGTTGGTATGTAGTGAAAGCTCAAATTCATGCTGGTGGTCGTGGTAAAGGTGTTGTTGAAGAAACAGGGTCGCACGGTGTTGTACTAGCTAAAGGTATTGACAAGATTGAAGAAACTGTAAAAGGAATCCTTGGTGGTCATCTTGAAACAGCTCAGACAAACGGTGTTGGAAAAAAAGTAAACAAAGTTTTAATCGCAGAGGATGTTTATTACCCTGGTGAAACAGAAACTTCTGAATTTTATATGTCGGTACTATTGGATCGCGAAAAAGGAAGAAACGTAATCGTTTATTCTACTGAAGGTGGAAT
>JBDNIA010000016.1:0-1769 GCA_041688525.1 Crocinitomicaceae bacterium
AATCTAAAAGTTGACGCTGGTGGCGGAAGTGAAGGTACTCCATCGGATGAACCCGTTACGAAACCACAACCAGAAACGCAACAAGTTCTCACTAAAAAGGACAATCCCAAAACGAAAACAAACACAGGAAAAGGAACAAAAAACACTTCTCCTAGTTCAAAAAATGTCCCGTCTAATTCTACAAAATCTGACAACCCTTTTGGATCAGGTGGTAGCGGTGAACAAGGAAGTGGTAGCGGTAAATTTGGAGATGATAGTGGAGCTGGAAGCGGCAATGGCCCCGGTGGAACTGGAGATGGAGCAGGACGAATTAGACTCGTCGATCCACAAGTTGATGATATTGTTTCCGATGATAATCATAGAATTAATCTGCGTTTAACTATAAATGCTGAAGGAAATGTTATCGATATAAGAAATATTGCTGCTCAAACGACAACTACTGATCAAAGAATTATAAATCAAGTAATTGCCGCTACAAAAAAACAAGCAAAATACAGCAAGAAACCCGGCTCCGGTCCTGAGGTTGTTTTCATTACCCTACATCTAAGTGCAATCTAAAATATATTCCGAAACAATCGATTGGCTGTTTCAGCGTTTTCCTTCCTATCAAAATATTGGCGCTCCTGCGTACAAGCCAGGATTGGATACTGTTCTTAAACTTTGTTCAGCTTTCGATAACCCACAAGAAAAACTCAAATTTGTCCATGTAGCAGGTAGTAATGGTAAAGGTTCAATTTGTTCTATCCTCGCTTCATTTTTAAAGGAGAACAAGCTTGAAACTGGCCTATTTACCTCGCCGCATCTTGTTGATTTCAGAGAAAGAATCCGTGTAAATGGTGAAACAATTTCTGAAGACGATGTTATTTCTTTTTGTAAAAAAACACTTTCCCTCCCACTCGATTTTGAGCCTTCTTTTTTTGAAATCACCTTTGTAATGGCATTAGTTCATTTTGTGAAAATGGAATGTGAAATATGTGTAATTGAAACGGGATTAGGCGGAAGATTGGATGCGACCAACATTATTACTCCACTCTTATCAATAATAACAACCATTAGTCTTGAGCACACCAATTTCCTGGGAAATACTTTACATGAAATTGCTTTTGAAAAGGCAGGAATTATTAAAAACAGTGTGCCTGTTATCATAGGGCATAAAAATCCGTTAACCGAATCTGTTTTCCGCAGTAAAGCCATTAAAGAAAATACCAAAATAGAATTTACAGAAGACCAACACTACCCGCTTCCGACTTCATTTCCTCTATTAGGTGAATACCAAAAGAAGAATTACCAATGCGCCCTTCACGCCATAGCGTTCCTCTCCAAGTATTTCACCTTAAGAATTACCAAAATGGACGATGCGCTATTGAATCTCACTAAAAACACCGGATTTCAAGGGCGTTTACAGATTGTACAAGAAAATCCAAGAGTGATATTCGATGTTAGCCATAATGCAGAAGGAATTGAAGCTACTTTGAATTACTTAGAGCGCGAATTTGGCGCATTAAAAATTATCTATGGTTCGAGTTCAGATAAAAACTTTGATGAAATTTTCCGATTTTTCTCCGATAAAAACAGCTACTCTTTCACTGAATTTAGCAATGTACGCTCCGCGAAGATTGAAGTTTTAGAGAATTATTCAAAAAAATTCAACTTAAATTCAACTTTTTATAGAGACCCTAAAAAAGCACTTTTAAGAGCTAAAGAACTGTCAAACAATACAGAAACGATTGTTGTTTTTGGAAGCTTCTTTTTATTGCATGATTTTTTAA
>JBDNIA010000114.1:0-3138 GCA_041688525.1 Crocinitomicaceae bacterium
AAGCTTAAATATTTTCCTTCTTGTCCATCGTTCATTTTTTCCGACAAATTGGTTCCAACAGCATAAGGGCGATAATCTTTAATTGCGTCGTACATCAGAACGTAGGTCACCATCATTGCGCATAGCAGAGTTACAAATACCGAAATAGAAATCCATTGAGCCATCCTTTTTTTGGTTCTCCGTTCTAAAAATGAGCTACCAACTAAGGCAATTAAACCAAAAAACAGCGGGAATAGCCATCCGAACACCCAACTAAAGAATGCTATAACAACCATTCCACCGATCCAAAAGTAAGTTTTACTGGAATCTTCGCTCTGATTTCGCTTGAATGCTGCAACAAATATCCAGAGCACAAAATACAAAAGAACGATATCCTTCCACATGGATTCTTTTGGCGTCAGTGACCTTCCCAAAGAACCTTTTAAAGCGTCGCCAAAACAACCACAATCGTTCACGCATTGTGGTTGCTTCAATTCATCAATCACAATTTCTTCACTATTTTGTCTAACCACAGAAATAGCATCATTATTTTTTGCTGCTGCAACTTTATCCTGTCCCATAGCACTTGAAGCAAGATAAACATCACGGTCACGAAAAGTCGTTGATCCATCACAACTTGCTGTATGCCAAGTTAAAAAAGTAAAAAAAAGCATCATAGCAAGCAGAAGAGAAGCTACCCATTTTATTTTTACGCTAAAAATCGTCAAGACGCCCAAAACAATTTCTATAATACAAATAAACACAGATAAAGAAAGTGCGAATGGAATAAGAAACTCTAAAGAAAACTCAGGAATACCGAACCAATCTTTTATTCTATAGGCAAGTGCTCCATCTTCAAAATATTCTTCAAGTTTATAAGCAAAACCGATTGGGTCATTGGCTTTTACAAGACCAGAAACTATAAATAAGCCTCCTACAAAAACACTAGAAATATTATTCATCATAATACGTCCTTTAAACACTATTATTCCCGCGATAGAAATAGCCATTAATACATTTCCGAAAATTTTATAGAACACCTCGTCTTCCTCAAAACTTTTGTGATATCCGACCACTAGAAGGGACAATCCGACAATATTTAAAACTATAAAAAGGACGTTTAAAATAAAAGACCTACCGCCTAAAGTGGGTTTAGGCTGCAATAAACTTGATTTACTCATTTTCTATATGTATTAGGGCAAAAACTGAATAATTTAACATGTCGAAATAATTTGCATCAATACCTTCGCTTATTAGCGTGGCACCAGCATTATTTTCAATTTGTTTTATTCTTAATAACTTCATTAAAATAAGATCTGTCAGTGAACTTATGCGCATATCGCGCCATGCTTCGCCGTAATCATGATTTTTCTTCTCCATTAATTCACGTGCTTGATCGGTATATTTCTCAAAAAATTGAAGTGTTTCTTTCTCATCAAGCTCCATTTCCTTTAAATCAGTTTCAAGCAATTGAATGAGAGCCATAACACAATAGTTTACAATCGCTTTGAATTCACCTTCAACGCTCTCACCAACTTTATTTTCTCCCGTTATCTGTACCGTACGAATTCGCTTGGCTTTTATGAAAATTTGATCCGTTAATGAACTCGGCCTTAAAATCCTCCAAGCCATTCCGTAATCTTTTGTCTTTTTAGCAAAAATATCTTTGCAATCATTTATTACTTTTGTGTATTGAATCGAAGTTTTACTCATTTGTATTTTTAAGCTCAAAAATAGTGATGAAGGTACGTATATTAAACAAAACATGTCTATAAAAGTATGTGATAAGTTATTAGAATTTACTGACAACGTTGTAATGGGAATACTGAACGTCACGCCAGATTCTTTCTACGAAAAAAGTCGCGTTAACTCAGAAGCAGATATTTTGAATAAGGCTGAAAAAATGTTAGTCGAAGGAGCCGACATACTTGATATAGGTGGCTATTCAAGTCGACCTGGAGCCAGTGAAGTGCCATTACTGTTAGAAATTGAAAGAATTTCAAGTGCAACAAAACTCATTCGCAAAAATTTTCCAGATGCAATTTTATCGTTAGATACGTTTCGTTCTGAAGTTGCGAGAGCGGGTTTAGATGAGGGTATTGACATGATTAATGACATCAGTGCTGGAAACTTAGACCAAACATTGCCGTTAATTGTTGCAGAATACGATGTTCCTTACATTATCATGCACATGAGAGGAAATCCAAAAACAATGTCGGGTTTAACAGAATATGAAAATTTAATGAAAGAGCTGATATTTTACTTTTCTCAGAAAATTAATTTCTTTCGAGAAATTGGAATTAAAGATATTATTATCGACCCAGGGTTTGGTTTTTCAAAAACAGTAGAACAGAATTTTGAAATTATTCAATATTTTTCTATGCTTCAGATTTTAGATTGTCCAATTTTAGCAGGTATATCACGCAAGTCCTTTATTCAGAAATTATTAACCGTTTCTGCGGAAAATTCATTGGTTGGCACAAATGTCCTTCACACACTCTTACTGCAGAGAGGAGCAAATATTTTACGGACACATGATGTAGCTGAAACTAGACAATGTGTGTCTCTATTAAAAGCCTCTAGTTGTTCTTAATAATCCATTTTTAATAAAAAAAATATTACTCTAGGACTTTTTTCTTTACTTTCGTGCGAGCACATTCTATTAAAAACATATGAAATTATTTACTGCCTCAATTTCTCTATTGCTGATTCACTTCGCATCTTATGCGCAAATTTCAGCTGGATTTACTTATGACGACACCATTTGCGTGGAAGATTGCATACAATTTACAAATACTTCAACCGGCACAATTACTGCCTATGGCTGGGTATTCAATGGTGGAAATCCAGCTTTTTCAACTTCGGATAATCCAGGAATTGTCTGCTATGACACACCGGGTGATTACGATATTGAATTAACTGTTACGGGTCCAAGTGGAACGGTTACCACCATTATGCCGATACGCGTTGGTATATATCCTGATTCTATTTTTGCTTATTACGATACAACCATAGAAATGGGTGGAACTGCCTATATTTTCGCAGAGGGTTATCCTTCCAGTGGTTCTTATAATTGGGTTTCTACTGGAGATTTTAATTGTACTACTCCTGGTTTATGCTTTGAAATTTATCCTTTTCCTTTGGTTACTTCCGATTATA
>JBDNIA010000115.1:0-5522 GCA_041688525.1 Crocinitomicaceae bacterium
GAGATGCTTGATATCCACTAAAACCTGTAAAATGACAAAGTAATAGTTCCCTGGTTTCGTTATAAAATGGTTCATTTCACCTTAATGCAATGCAAAGGGAACTGAACATCTATATTTGGCGTACTTACTTTTTCCAATATGCTTGCTTCGTAATTGCTCAAAGCTAAGAGCACCAAAACAATAACTTCTGTAATAAAAGAAAATAACGCTACGATTACTTCATTTTATACTTTGTGCATTCAACTTTTATGAAGTGCAGAATACTTGCTTTCGCGTTCAACGATAAAGATAGTGTGACTTTGGAAAACTTCTGTATTGCGACAGTTCAATTGACTTCTTTTTGTTTCTACTTTATAGTTGACAACCCCTAAATGACTGCTGAACTTTTAATTATTCATAATTCAATTTCTCTTAAGTTTTTTTTAAAACGTCAACAAAGCGAGCAAACAAGATAACGCAAAATCTCTTGTTATGGACGTTTAAATAATTCTAATAAATTGTTATATAGACTTTCCATTATTTAAGATTAAGTGTCTCCAGCATAAATTCTCTTTTGAATAGCCCGAAGATTTTCGATTTATTTTGTCATGTCGGAAGCTTCAATCTGAAGCAGATGCTGCTCTACTTGGTATTTATTAAAATTATCCCATTTCGGGGGTGAACTTGTTTTTTGACCGTGCATAGAGTCGATACATGTATTATTGTCTTTGTATTTATTGTGCAATACTTCTAGGATTTTGAAGAAAAACTCATCTAGTAACAAAATTCCATCAAATTCGGTTTTGAGTGCGTTGGAGTTCTCATTAGATGGGTTTAATAAATCCAATAAATTTAAAACCTCCACCTTTTCTTCTTCGTTTATTTCTGTTGAATAACCGTATTTTAAAGCTCTGAAAACAAGATTATTCCAAACAATACTGTCATGTCCCCAGGTGATATTTGGAAGATTTAAAGAGTGCTCACAAATTAAAATAATTGCGTGAAGCACGTCATTTAAATAGCTTGATGGGAATTCGTCAAAGCTTCTAAATTCAAATCCACTCTGGTACATTTTTTCCTGATTAAAATCCAAACCAATATCGGAAAGTAATTCATATTCTAAATCTGATTCAACCTGATCTCGCCACCAAATATTTTCGTCTTTTCCAAACTTTAAAAGCTTTCTAAACTCTTCTACCTTGTAGGTTAGAATCTTCCCTTTCGCCATAACTTTATTGAACGTGCCAACCCCAGTGTAACGCGACATAGCATTTCGCATTGAACCCGAAGCGAAGTTTTCGTTTAAATTATACTTTGTACTAATTACACCCAAAATATCTGGACTGCCGAGTGTTGCTATAAAAAAAGGCTCAAACCATTGCAGCATATAGATTGCATTGGCGTGTTTAGCGTCAAAATTAAGATAATCTGCAATTCTACTATTTTCTGTGAGCGTTGGTAAGGTAATGTGAAAATGATAAGTCCCATTATTAAACAGAACTAGATTTTCTTGATTGGACATAAACATGTTGAGCCCTATGTTGTAGTTCGGAAAATTTAGTTTTTCTTTAAGAACCAACGATGCATTAATTTTATCGATGAATAAATTTTTCGTAGCTTTCAGCTCCTCACAAGAATCTGAGATTGTTCGATTCTCAAAATATTTTGTTACAAATTCGATGGAATCTCCGTCAAAATTAACAGATCCCATAGGATTATTTTTTTGCGTTAGCATACTTCGAATGTTGTAAGGTTGATCTTCCAGAAAAACTTCTAGAATTGATTTCCCGAGATATTCTGGATTGTCAATTAATGGTTTTGTAAATGCTAAAGTTTTATGTTGATAGTTTAGATCTAGTTTATCCAACGAATGGCTATTGATCATTCGGCTTACGACATAATTTTTACTTTTATCAAAAGCTGTTTCTAATGCAAGTGCCAAACTTCCAGACTTGTAACACTTTCTGTAATCAATACTGTAGCGTTCGTAGCCAATTTTTTCTTGTATAAATGAACCTGAAACCCTTAGTCGCTCTTCGAATTGCATGTAAGTTTCGTTTTCTATTCCAATTCCCCAATAATATTTATTTTGTTTCATTTATTTTAATTGGCTAATTAACTTATTTAATATTTTGTTGCTAGGAATGCTCGTTTTAAGCATGGTAATAGAAAACATGAGATGAATAACGCTTATGATTCCACCAGTCTTTTCTTGCTTTTGAAAAGTAGTTGTAATTCAATTTCCCCGCCTGAGATTGAAGAGGATATACAACTATGCCATTTTCTCGGTATGCTTTTTTTATACTGGTCTCAGGAACTATAGGAACAATGTGCCCAGAGAGCCCGACAGTTTTCCTTTTTGCACAAATTACACCAATTCCACCTTCAAGGTTTACTTTGTTTTGAATTTCATCTAGATTCATCATTCTCTTCCAACCAAAACTAGCGCCCCATTTTATAAGCCAATCGTGGATTGCACTTGAGTAAATTGGAACAACAGTTTCATCAAAAATAGGTTCAAGGTCTTGACCGTCTAATAGTTTTTCGAGGGCATCATCAGTCCACCAAATGGTAGGTAAATAAACTTTTGAGAAATAGCAATAATCATAAGAATATACATTACAATAGGTGTCTTCAATTGTTCGCTGGTACCTCACACTCTTGCTAACATCTAATTTATCAATTAGCTTGTGAATACTCTCCCTTTTACTTGAAGAGTCAGTCAAATCTCGGTAAGGAATACTCGTATCGCTAATAGGGTTAAACCTCAACAAAATGGAATCTAAACGTGATTCTGGTTGCGCTAACAAATTGGCGCGTTTTATTGGGCCATCAGATATTGAATCCTCAACTAATATTAGTAAAGGTTCTTCTGTAGTTTCTCTTTTCATTTTGGCTAGAGTTTATAATGAAGTTTAATGATTGCCATAATAGACGTAAAGTTACGCTTTCAGAGTAAACTTACATTTATTGACAATCTTCTTATCGTTATGACAAATTATGGAAAAAAGAAAATTTATGCCTTGAATATAGAGAAAAAAAAGCTATCAAAATTACAAAAAGCAATATAAATTTTCTACGTTCTCTTTTCATCGTTCAACGGTTACTTTAAACTTTATACACTTACCTTAATTTTGTAACGACAAAAGTGCGAAACAACAGAATATTGGTTGATCAGACACTTAACGTGAGTTCAGCAGTGAGCACTATCTTAAGTGGTGGTGCGAAGGCGGAGAACATCTTCGGGCAAGTCGCTGGAGCTGTTACTTTGGGAACAACAAGTCATTTTGAAGGAACAATATTAGGTAAAACGGGCATTAATATGCTGACAGGTGCAACTTCAAATGGCAGGATGTTAGCGCAGACAGCAGATGTTTTGCAAATGGCAACTATCACGCAGCCATAAAAAGCAAGAAGAAGTTTATAGTAACGAGGCTAGCTCAGTAAAGAGATGGTTTCTTTATTGTTTAACCGCACTTGACATAATAATTCAGTAATCTTTGGATTTAATTTAATTCCATAAGCTTTGAGAGTATCATTGACGGACCTGGAAAGTCATTTATACGTGGTATTTTGCGTTTTAAAAATTGCTCTTGTGGTTTAAATTGGATAGGGCTGAATTTTATTTGATATTTATCCCACGTCTGTATCTGAAAGAACTTCAAAAAGAACTGGGAAAACCCAAGATCAAACAAAAAATAGTGCTTCACAAAACGTGTTTCAAGTGTAAAAAAGGAACACTGTTAACTGTTTGTGTTTTCAAAGGTCGAGCACCACCTAAAGAGTGGTTAATCAAACTAAATCAACAACTTACAACTGAAAGATAAATGAAAAAAATGAAAGATAAACACGTAATAGAACCGTATTGACAAGAAAAACGGTTAAAACAAAAGTTGCTTTTAAAAGTAAAAAGAACGAAAAGAAATCTATTTACAGCGGAAAATCACTATAAAAAAAAAGAAAATTGGACACTAAAATCCAATTCTCAGAAGAGAAAAACCAAACGCAATACCCATAGAGAAAATTACCGTCCCAATGTTTAGTCAACACTGCGTTCATGTTGGGCTTTGCAAGCCACACGAACGCAGTGTTGTTGGCAACTGGCTTTATTCCAATTTGTTATTTTAATTTCTTCCAGCCATTACACCTCCATCTGTGTCCCAAATTGCTCCAGTAACCCAAGATGATTTTTCAGATAGTAGAAATAGAATACTGTTCGAAATATCAGAAGGAGCTCCATTTCTTCCTATTGGATGAAATCCATTAAAGCCTATTAATGCCTTTTCAGCTTCTTCTTTCCCGCCAAAAACTCCGTGATAAACAGGTGTGTTTACTACTGCTGGAGATACTGCATTAACTCTGATATTGTAGCCAGCTAATTCCATGGCTAAGTGTTGTGTAAGTGAATGCAAGCCAGCTTTTTGCATAGAGTAAGCAGAAGATGGTGTAGCTTTTACCGCTTGTTTTGCCCACATAGACCCTACATTTACAATTGAACCTCCGTTTGTATTCTTCATTTTCTTAGCAACACTTTGAGTTATGAAGAAGAAACCTCTGTTTAAATCTAAGTACGAATTGTAATCTTCAATTGTGTGTTCAAGAAATGGTTTTGGCCCAAAAATCCCAGATGCATTTACTAAATAATCTAAGTTTTCTAATGATTCGATTTTAGACATTAATGATTTTACTTCTTCAGTATTAGAAATATTTACTTTGTGTTTTATTAGGTTTGGAGCATCAGCTACTTTATCTATATTTCTACCGACAATATGAACTATAGCTCCATTTTCTAATAAAGCATTTGCTGTTGCATTTCCAATACCACTTGTACCTCCAATTACTAAGGCTACTTTGTTTTTAAATTCTTTCATTTTTATTACTATACTATTTATAGTTGCAAAACTAAGTATAGTTTTATACTTTTGCAATAACGGTCGAAAAGGATAGTTTAATTTTTATCTGAAATATGTATAAATTTAAAGGAAGAGAATACCCTTGTTGTACAAGTTTAACAATGGGAATAATAGGGGGGAAATGGAAGACTGTAATTTTGTTTCATCTATTAAGTGGAAAATTACGGTATAATGAGTTAAGAAAGGAAATGCCAACAGTAACCGAACGAACTTTGAGCTTACAGTTGAAGACATTGGAAGAAGACGGAATAATTAAAAGAAAGGTTTATACTTCAAAGCCACCGCTAAAAGTAGAATACTCTTTAACAGATTTTGGTAAATCCTTAATTCCGTTAGTTCAATCAATAGCTGATTGGGGTAATTTAGTGGTCGAAGAATATTCTTAGTTGATGTTCACTCTAGCTTGTTGCCAACGATTAAGCTAAAAAGCCGTTTTTTGCTTCAGCAAGATATGATTTTTTAGCGATTATTATAACCCTTCTTCTTCCTTTTCACACACACACACACACATTAGGAAAATTAGTATTACTTTAGCCTTCTAAAACAGTAATTTATGAAAAAAAACACACTCGTATTATCAATGCTACTTGCCACTATAACTGCCACAGCACAAGAAGTCGTATCCACCCA
>JBDNIA010000116.1:0-3589 GCA_041688525.1 Crocinitomicaceae bacterium
CTCTAGAACAATCTTAGCCTGGTCGTAACTTAAATGTTCTGCTAGTGTTGATTTCACTATAGTGTCCTATTACCTACGGCCACGGAAAAGGCTAGCAGTGTTTACACCGTTATCACCTGGCTTTGCAGTTTCTTTCTTGGAGAAAGCATTACCTGCTTTGCCGCCTGGTACGTTAATGTTACCTGCGTTATCTTGTTTAGCAGCTGGATTTAGCAATCCGCCTTTTGTGCCTTCGCCTTTAGACTCGCCACCTTTAGCGATATTAGCAGTAGTACCGCCCATATCGTTCTTAGCGGCTACGATTGACTTAGCGTTTGCACCGTTGTCTCCACCTTTTGGTGTAGCAACTTTTTCTACATATTCACGAACTGTTTCTAGATCAAAATCATCTTTCATGTCCATGTTGTCAGCATCCATGTCGCTTGGGCCGTCCATGTTGTCTGCATCTGGCTCTTTATGATCGCCGTTCATAGCATCAAACTTGGCTTGTAGTTCATCTACAATGCTGTCTAAGTCTTGAAACAATTCTGCTTCAGATTTGTCAGCAAACTCGTCGTCGCCTTCTTCTTCTGGACCTATTTCGCCTGCTAGGTCGTCTGTTGGATCTTCGCTATCTAAATCCATGTCATCGTCACCTTCAATAGCGATATCTTCAAAATTTTCGTCTAAGTCTTCGTCATCTTCTTCGTCTTCATCTTTGTGAGAAGACTCGTCAACTTCTTCTTCGTCGTCTTCTTCTGTTTCTTCAGCAATTTCGCTGTCGATCATCGATTCGTAAATTTCACGAGATTGTGTAACTACGTACTCGTGGAATAGTTCTTCTGCTTTAGCTTGATCGTCATTTACTAGACTTTCGAGCATCTGTTGTAATAAGTTTTTATCTGCCATGTTGTGTTCTCCTTCAAGATAGGTAGGCTGTTCTATTATTTACCCGGATTAAATGTATCCGAGGTTAAATGGTAGTTTTTTGATCGGTTTGATCGGAATATGTAGTTTCAGGATAAGTTTTTTCAAACTCGTCAAATGTTATGTGACTAAGATTACTTAGCGTAGTACCTAGCTTATCTGGAACAAATGCTCCAGATTCTACTACTCTAAAGAACTTTACATGTCTGAATTCTTTAATAACTTTTTCAGTTTGACTTAGCCAGTTACCAAAGTATGTAGCTGAATCTGTTGATTTTTTGTAATTGAACGTATCTGCATACACATTATTAAATTTTCCGTTTACACCTTGATAATCAAATCCAAAGATGTAAATGCTTGCATGTCCTTGGCTTGCTGCAAACCATAGTGCGGTAGGTCCTGAACTCCATCCCTTGTGCGGACTAAAAAAATTAACATTGACTTTAGTTTGAATTCCTTTATTAGGATTTGTCCAAACTTGATGATTTTTATGATATCCAGATGCTATGATTTCATTGACCATCTTAACATCAACTGCTATTAGATAGTGAGGATTATATTCTCTGTACTGTGCATTACAGCCATAAACTATGCCTTTATCTAATAGAGATTCCGGATTTAATTTTGCTCTGCTGGTGCCGTTGCCTATAACAAAGGCCGGATTATTCTGCAGGGGCTTCTTCGCCAACTGGTGTTCCATACATTTGTTGAATGAAGCCCATTTCTGACTGTGCTTCTAATTGATGTGCTTCAGACTGCAACCGTAGTTGATTAATCTGACGTAGAGTCAGACGAACTTTTCTAGTGTCATTTTTGTTAACAACTGATTTATCTTTGCTATTATCGTATCTACGATCGTTAGCAAAGTCGTTTGTCTTTTCGTTAAAATAAAAAAATTCGTTTAGGAGCATAATGTATTTATTACTGAACGGGTGCTTCTGGTGCTGCGGCCTCGCCGCCTTCATCACCTGGTTCTGCTGCCATATCCTTAGGAGCTTCTGCTGTTTGTCCAGCCATGTCAGCTGACATACCACCTTGTGTAATTCCTGCTGATCTCAACTGACTTTGAGCATCTTGTGACGACTGTAGATTTGCACCGTTCTCTTCTCTCCATAGACGTTCGTTTTCTTTGATCTCGTCTTCGCTCATTCCTAAGAAACGTTTCATAGCGAATCGCTTGCTTAGATGTGGAATTTGCATAACTGTTGAGAATGTTGCTGCACGAGCAGTATCAAGCTCACTCTGACGGTAAGCAGCAAAGTTTTGCGGCTCATTGAACTTTAGTTGGAACAAACTATTGTCAATGTTGATGCCGTTATTATCTAACCAAAGTTTAAATTCTAAGTCAAATGTTTCCACAACCATGCTTTGCAAGCGTTTGCAATATTCATTAAATCGCAATTCTTGAATGTATGCAGTACCTACTTTTCCGTCACCTACTTGGTTCGGACTTTCATCAATTGCTGTTGGCAAGTAGCTGCTTGGGATTCTTAAAGCACGGAATAATTTGTTGGTAAAGTAACGTAGGTCTGTAATTTCACCTAGGTTAGTACCGCCCGGTAGTGTTTCAACTTTGGATCCGCGACCTTCTGCTGTCTGTGGGAAGAAGTAGTCTTCATTTACACTTAACGGATTGTAACTAGCATCAATTACATTATTGCCGCCGCCTGTTGAACTCGGAATACGACGTTGTTGAATTTCGTTTTTAACACGTTCAACAAAGCTCATAGCCATGTGTGCTGGCATGTTACCAACGTCAACATAGAAAATTCTGCGTTCAGGCGCACGTTGAATACGATAGATAATAATCGCATCTTCTAACAATTCTTTTTGTTTGTATACTTTAAACACTGACTCTAGAATGCTATTGCCAAATGGATAGTTTCTATCAAGTCCTTCACTTAGACTAATATGCACAACATGTTTAGCATCAACTGTAATTTCGTTTTGTGCATTACTAAATCTTGTTCCATTTGAACGAGCAACATCGCCTACCATACCTCGGCCAAAGCCACCACCAGTAGAGTAACTGCTAGTGCCGCTGGGACTTGTATTGGTAGTTCCGTGAGGAGTAGTTGCTACTAGATTTACAAAGTTAAAGTTAATGTCCTTAATACCGTATTGCTCAGGAACTTTACCTGTGCTTTCGTTCACAATGATTTTGGTAACCTTGCTGGAATCTACATATAACCATTTCTGTGTTTGTGGATCTCTAACAAAGAAACAGTCACCGTACTTCATTGCATTTCTAAAAATACGGAAAATTCTAGTTTCAAATTGTTGTTCTTTAGCCCACTTTTGTAGCGCATCCTTTAACAGCTTAACTTCAGTAGATGTAGGTGACCCTTTGAAAAATGTCTGAAACGGTGTACGATTTTCTTTATCTTTCTGTGTGCAGAATTCTGCAAGAATGTCTAGGGCAGCATTGACCTCACTGTCCATATCCATGGTATCATACTGCATGTAGCGTTCAACACGATTCGGACTGCCAGCGTATACATCAGGCAAATAGCTTGAATAATTTGTTCGTGCTGGTCCAGGACGACCTCTGCCGTTCAGTGGACTTGTGCTTCCGCTCATGTTATCTACATTAACGGGAGTGAAATACTTACGCCATCCAGCCATTATACTAATCCTTTATTAATTCTATTTTTACTACCTTTACCGATATAAAATGGAGTAC
>JBDNIA010000017.1:0-2689 GCA_041688525.1 Crocinitomicaceae bacterium
ATGGATCCATAGTACCATACGATTGTAGTTTAGAAACTTTCCAACCACTTTTTTGAAGCAATAGTTTTATATTATCCGGCGAGAATAATGAAATATGACGCGGGGCGTGCCAACCGGCCCAGTTTTCTCCATATTTTTTGCTGCTAGTTGAATCGAAGTTTGGAATTTCAATGATAAGTGTTGTCGAAGATTTCGAAATGGTTTTTAAATATCTTAGGTTCTCCAACGGTGAATAATCATGCTATAAATAATGCCACAGTGTTATTACATCTGGATTCAGACTGCTGGGCAAGTCTTTAATTTCGGCTACTTGTAAATCTAGTCCTTCAAATTGATCAGAGTCATCTTTCCATCCTTCATTACTAAAGTCAATGCCCATGGTTCGACAATTTACGATTTGTTGACAAGCCTTTAAAAAGCTTGGTTTGCCGCAACCAATATCAAGAATCAAGGATTCTGGGGACAAATTAAAAGCCTCTTTTGCGCGCTTTACACGTTTTAAATCCAACTTTAGTTGGCTGTTTTCCACTAATTTTTCATACTTACCCCATGCTTTTGCGCCCCTGTACGGCAAATAATATGAAGTATAGTAGTTTTTCAGTTCGCCTAACGGCACTCTCGGATTTAAGAAAACAAGTTGACATGCATCACATTGGTCAAAATTGAACAACTCATTATCGGAATGCATTTGTGCTTTTACTTTAATAAAAGAAACAATTGATGTGGCGTTGCAAGTTGGACAGTTGGTGAGTTGAAGCATAGTTCTGAAATGGATATTCTTGTGTAAACGCAAAGTAAACAGAAAAGTCAATAACAATGTTTGAAGTTGGAAAGAATATTACAATTTTAGTTCGATGATTTGGCAAAATAAAGACGAAGGATTTTATCTTCTCGCGGTAGTTTTTATTTTCTTCAATGGCTTATATTAAACTAATATCCGGGCGTATTATACTTTTTTGAAGAGAATAATAAACCTTTGAAAATAATCTTAAAGTTTTGCTCAATTCTTGTTTATAGTAAAACTTTCTTTTCGAATTTGTTGTGAATCATTAATATGGCTAATCCAAAAAGAACAGCCATTACAATTAAAATGGTACTAATAAATCCGCTGACACCAAAAGACATCCGAATCAAAATGGTCGAAATGACAAATCCAGAATTTCGGATAATTTTATGAAATTGGTCTGTATAAAAGAAGGAAATTAAAAGTAAGACTACATCAACTAAAATTAGCACCATAAAAAATTGATCAAAAAATAGATTATTGATGCTTTCGAAAGTTGGTAATTTATTAGATGATAATGAAATACCTGCAGACCAATCTATGAGCGTATATAGAGCCATTGCAAAAAATAGGGGAACTAAAACAATGGCAATGAGCTTCTTCTTAGCAACAAATTTTTCAATAATAGCTTGGTTACTTTTTTGCTGAACGGCTTTTTCTTTTCCTCGTTTTTGAAACTGAAATATTAAATAGAAAAGCAGTAGGGAGGCGACTAAGTCATAAGTAAATTGTAGATCCCCTTTTATTTCAAACCAATCTGCCGTAAGTTCCAAAGAGGATAAATCTTTAAACAACTTACGGATAATAATCAATGTTATGATTTCATATTGTTTCGTAATATAAGTCGTAAATGACTTTGGTAAATAATAGATGAGCAGATAAACTTCATAAATAAGAATAAAAGAAAAAGGTGTATAGGCAGCTGATATTGGATTTTCATGCAATTCCGAATTTGACGGAAAATCTACATAACCTAGTTTTAAGAAGTAGATTACTGCAAGATGGATAAAAAAACTAAAAATCGCGATCCGAAGAATAATTCTTTCCGTTTTCTCCCGCGTATGCTCAGAAAGAAGTTTATCGAAAACAACGGGTACTATCTTTTTTAATCTATTCATATCGAACTATTAGAGCTAAATGTAAATGTATGAACTGCAAACGTTTGAAAGATACTAAATTTCCTTTTCATTGGTGAAGTTTTATTTTTGTTGAATGAAAACGTGAGTTTATCAAACGGCAATTGAAATTTGTTGATATATGGGTTGTTGTCCACGCCTTGATGTAAGTTCAGAACCTTGACACCCATTGCAGCTATCGCCGCCGGATCGGCCTGGCCGTTGTATCCATACTGGTAGTACCTAACAGGAACGCGTGGGTGGACTGTCGTTCACGGAAGGCAGACCAAACTGAAAACATCGGATGACGGGAGAAGAGTGGATGGGACACGGGGACTAGTGGGGCGTAATGCGAGGTATACCTGTCCCTAGTAAAGTGCTCGCTGATGTTTAGCTCCTTCACCGGCGTGATGACCAGATCAGCATGCAGAATAGTACCCGTTCTGTTGACAACAATGCCGCCCGTGTAGGCCGTCACTGAAATAGTTCCATTTGCCTCCGGGGACAAGAAGATGCCGCCTGTATTGCCGGCGTCACCTGCCCATGTTGGAGGCGTTGTCATGGTAAGAGCGGACTGTTCCAGTCGCTGCTGCCTCCCTTCCACTTCACTCTCATCCCCGCAGTATGGGACCCCACCCACAACTGATGGCGCCCCATGTGCACATTGTCGGTCCAGTTGAAGGCGATGCCCTTGGAATAGTTGTCTGGGGAGCACAGAACAAAAGCGGGCGGTTAAGCGAGGAGGGATTAGGAGGGGTGAGGTTGGAAGGCAATGGGTAGGTTGTGAGAG
>JBDNIA010000117.1:0-1332 GCA_041688525.1 Crocinitomicaceae bacterium
TAGCAATGCCATCTTTTTGTATTTCTTTTTTAAATATGTCGTTACTTTTCTTGTCATTCTAATGGGTGCGGTTGGCGATTTGGCTCTTTTGGTTTTGCGAAGGGTCGGCTTGTGTGATGGGCAAAACCAAATGTGCCAAATGTGTGTCGGCAAAAATTGTTTTTAAAAAATGTGCGGTGGAAAAAAATAAAAATACAGAAGCGTTGGCTCTTGGGTCGGCTGTCTGATGGTTAAATTGTCCCGTTACTTTATGTTTTATACTGTCGTTCATTTCTTGCTGTGTCGTTCGCTAGGCTTGCAGGTAACGGTTTGGCTAAAAATAAGCGATAGCGGCCCGCAGGGTTATTTTTAGGTGTTGTTATATGCTTTTTTAAATTTAATTTTGATAATATCTAGTCTTCCATACCGTGCTTTATATCATCAAGAGATCTATAGTCCAATGGTAACGGCCGATGAGTCTCGAGTTTTCTGATTTTTAAATCAATGTTCATTTCTACATTTGGCGCTACATTTTTAAAAGTCGTGATATCCAAAAGATGTTGGTATTCCAAATTGTTATCAATGAGCAAAACATATCCGAAAGGAGGGAAAGTTATTTCGGAACATTTGATAATATTTCCATTCATATAAGTTACCATAAATTCTGAATACCGATACATACCTTTGGTATTAAGATATGTGAGAATTCGAAATCTACTATTGAGTTCAGTAGAGTCTGGATTTTTTACAAACTCAATTAATTCTGGATACTGCTGTCCAAACCGAGTGTCATGAATACCTATAAACATGGAAACAATTTGTTTTAGAATTCTGTTTGGGTACTGCTTTAGTGCAGTATACTCATAGGCTTCGAAATTTCCATTCGAAAGTGCAATAGCGCCTGTTTGTGCCCATTTTTTATAAATGCGCACGTATTCGTTTCCTAAAAATGTATTGCACTCTTGACAATATGCATGAAAACCAATTCCGCCTTGCATAAATTTTCCTTTAACTTTATGTTCCAACGGTTGCTTACTTTTCATAAACTCAAAGAATGATCCTACAGTGTGCTTCGTGTTTTTATTGAATGCACATTTCGGAGGAATATGTTCATAGCTTAACTGAGTTTCTTGATTGCACAGTCGACAAACGCCATTTTTCATTTGTCTATTCCCCACTTGAATTCACTTTAATTTATTTAATGATTGCATATAACGACTAAGCTAAGAAACGGAGACGTCCCGAAGGGAGGCTATGTTTTCTTAGGTTTTGTTGTAGTGTCTTTTATTTCAGGCTGATGGATTCACTTGGATTTGTCCTCCGATTGCTTTCAACACTTTCATAATTGTCGCA
>JBDNIA010000118.1:0-8734 GCA_041688525.1 Crocinitomicaceae bacterium
ATTGCTCGTACATTCTGTGGTCTGGACGTTCAGAGTGCATAGTCAAACCATACAATTGACGAGAAAGACCAACTGCGAAATCACAGATATCAATCATTTCTTGCACTTCACCTAAACCTTCTTGCAATGATTTCCCCATTTCGTAAGAAACCAATTGACCTAGTTCATTTTTGTACAAACGTAATTTTTCAGCTAATTGACGAACTACTTCTCCTCTGTGTGGAGCTGGTTTTGTTCTCCAAGTAACAAATGCCTCTTGTGCTTTTTGAACAACCGTTTCATAGTCGCCTAATTGCGCGCTGCGAACTGCAGCAATCGCCTTTCCATCAACTGGAGAGAATGACGTGATGGTTTCACCCTTCGTTTCTATCCATTGATTCCCGGTAGAAGCACCGTTGTTTAACGCTTCAACACCTAATGTTTTTAGAACGCTTGCTATGTTTATCGCGCTTGTTGCTGTATCTGACATTTTGTTAAATTTCTATTATGATTAATCCCACAAAGTTAAAATTATTCCAGCAGTTATGCGAATTTATAGTGCTTTGAATTGGAATTGTGTCACTTGAGCAGCAACTATCTTCAATGAAGAGTGAAAACTTTGATTATATTTGATTTTCGTACAGTTTAATCGTCAACAATGAATGCATACCTTCTTATTATAGCGCTTTCAAGCGTAATTGTTTTGAGTTTCTTTTTCAATATTATTTCTAAAAAAACCAATATACCGAGTGTATTAATGCTGATTGTTCTCGGTATTTGTATCAAGTTGGTCATGAACATGACGGAATTGCGGGACAAAGATTTGGGAATCGATTCGTTATTAGAAATCCTCGGAAATATTGGACTTGTAATGATCGTGTTAGAAGCCGCCTTGGACTTGAAGCTCGAGCGTAAAAAAGCGGGTCTTCTTTTACGTTCTTTGGCAGTATCGTCCGTTTCTTTGGCCGGTTCAATCGTTTTAATTGGCGCATTATTCTATTATATATTTCCAGGAGCAGACTACTACACATGTCTCATTTATGCTGTGCCTCTTAGTATTATGTCAAGTGCGATTATTATTCCAAGTGTTGGCGGTTTGCGCGGCGAAAAAAAGGAATTCATGGTATACGACAGTACATTTTCGGATATTCTCGGTATCATGGTCTTTTACTTTATGCTTGGAGAAGAAGGAACAGTTGGCGGCACTTCCTTTGGAGGAATCGTTTCCAACTTAGGCGTTACTATTCTAATGTCTATTATTGTGGCTTATGGATTGGTTTATATTTTTCAGCACCTCAAAATGCAGGTCAAACTGTTTTTGATTATTGCGGTGTTGATGTTGATGTTTGCACTAGGAAAATACTTCCACCTTTCTTCATTATTAACGATTCTAGCTTTCGGAGTAGTGCTGAATAACACAGACATTTTCTTTGGTGGTCGGCTTACCAAGTATTTCGATAAGCAGGCCGTTAAACCAATTCTTCACGATTTTCACAACTTGACCTTGGAGTCGGCGTTTTTGATTCGCACCTTTTTCTTCGTTCTATTTGGAATTAGTATCACTCTTTCATCCTTGTACGATTGGCGTGTTGCTATTAATGGCGCAGTTATTGTTTTAATATTATATGGAATTCGGTTTGTGGCCTTGCGATTTATCGCCCCAAAGCACGTTTTTCCAGAATTGTACATTGCACCAAGAGGATTGATAACGGTTTTATTATTCTTTGTTATCCTAAAAGATGAACGAATAAATATTCCTGGATTTGACGCAGGATTACTTTTGTATCCAATTATCATTACTAGTTTAATCATGACTATCGGTTTGATTATGCACCAAGGTGAAAAAGTTACAGATGTACTTTTCAATCGATTACCGCATGTAAATACGGATTCAGAAGAAGAGGACATGAATGAAATTTATAAAAAGAGAATTGAAGATAATGTTGAAAACAGAGATTTTGATGGTTTTTAGAGTAAGCACATTGGTTTTAGCCATTCCCTTTATTTTTTCATGTGCTACGCAAAAAGAATTGGGCACAAATGCAAATGCCGTTAAGCTTAATTTAGTGAATTCCATACCTTATTGCGGCGGAGCGGCCCCTTCGCAAGAAATAGAAATACCACGACTTGAACCGCTGAAAGATTATGCGCTAATTCTTTATTCTCAGAATGATGATGGCAGCAGAGGCGCTGAATTGAAAACAGTAAAAACGGACGTTTCAGGGGAAATCGCTATTAATTTACCTACAGGTCAATATCAATTATGGTTGCCGACGAAAAAATTATCCTTGGAAGAATTTATTAAAGTGGAGTCTCCTGACAAAGACAAAAACTTCAGTTACAAAGACAAAGAATGTTTTCAAGCTTGGAAAGAACGTGCGGACTTTAGTTTTTATGTAAAGACTGATACAATTATTTTTCTCCAATACAAAAACCGCTGTTACACGTATGCACATCCTTGTTTGCGTTACGATGGCCCTTACAAACCTTAAATTTTTGTTTCCACTTCGATAAAAGAAATACCTAAAGTAGCGAGTTCAGTTAAAATGGGTTCGTAAACTTCCTTCATAATAGGCATTTGAACACCTTTTACTTTTATTACATCTGTGAGAATCATTTTTGCACATATAGCAACGGGCAAACCAACGGTGTTGCTCATTGAAGTGTAAGTTTGATCTTCACCCATATTGACCATATGAGAAGTAATTTTATGCGTTTCGCCATTTAATTCGAAAATGAATTCATGGAACATTACGAGCATATCTTTATCGCCTTTGGCTAAGCTCAGTTTGCGCACCAGAACCTCTTGCAACAATTGAGCGGGTGATGCATTTATTATTCCCATTGGTGCTGCACTAGTAAAGAAATCCAAAAATTTAAACTTTTCAAACATATTTGATTTGTCCTCACCAAGAAAATCTTTCAATTTGTCTTCTACGGAACGGTTTGGATGATAAGGTAAAAAGGCGTTCAAAAACTGACGAGGTGTTAAATTTTCAGATTGATCCATGGTGTAATTGTCATCCGTTAGACCTAAATCTATCATTTGACTCCATGCATCCGAATAGCCTGCTCGCCGTAATGTTCCTCTGTAAATTGTAGGAATTTCCTCTAAACCGTAAATAGATCTGTATTTTAATGAATCCCGGTTTGCATAGGCTTCAAATTCGCCATATCCTTCAATTTTGATGTATTCCAAACGTTTGAATAAACGGCGATAAGGAATGTACTTGTATTGGTTTTCTTCGATAAAACAAGATGCCCCTCCTTGTCCAGCAAGGACTACATTTCTTGGGTTCCATGTAAATTTATAGTGCCAAGGATTGTTGTCAAATTCTGGCGCTACTAATCCACCACAAAAAGATTTAAAACTGTGCATTTTGCCACCCGTTGCTTTTACTTTATCGATAACCGCCATGGCACTCATGTGGTCAATTCCAGGATCCACGCCAATTTCATTCATAATAAGAATACCTGCCGCTTTCGCTTCAGCATCCATTGCTTTGATTTCATCAGATATATAAGACGGAGTGATGAGGTTTTTCTTGTATTTAATACAATCTTTCGCAATCTCTGCATGAAAACGTGCTGGCAACATGCTGATTACTAAGTCTGCCGCCTCAATATGAGGTTTGCGAATAGCCTCGTCTAAAGCATTTATTGACAATGCCTTAGATCGAAGATGACCCTTCGTTTTGGAAAGAATTAATTGTTCGTTTTGATCTACAACTACTAATTCAAGATTCAACGCTGCTGAATGGTCAAGTAGATAGCGAATGATAGAGGAAGAAGATAAACCCGCACCAAGAAGTAAAATGTTTTTCATAGGAAATATTGCTAGTGCAAATATAGGAATTCAAACATTAGAGAGGTTTTTTGTTAAAATTTATTTTTAGTGACTGACATTTTTAGTTATTTATCGACTACTGGCAACCGCATTAAATTGTAACCTTATCATCTAATAATCAGTACAACCAGAATTATTAGACAGTTAATTTGCTTATATAGATGGATACTTCTATTTTTGCGCGCACAAATTTTTTATAAACAATAGAATAAATTTATGGATTCATTGATGATTTATGTACCGATAGTTATGGCAATCATAGGATTGTTGTTTATGTGGTACAAGAGAGCTTGGGTATTGAAGCAAGACGCAGGCGACGGAAAAATGAAAGAAATTTCAGATTATATCTACGAAGGAGCCTTGGCTTTTTTGAAGGCAGAGTATCGTTTATTAGCATTTTTCGTTGTTGGGGCAAGTATTGTACTCGCTGGAGTTTCTATGCTTGTGGAAACAACGAGTATTTTAATCGTAGTAGCATTTATTTTTGGAGCTATATTTTCTGCATTGGCAGGAAACATGGGAATGAAAATTGCCACGAAAACAAACGTGAGAACCACGCAAGCAGCAAAAACAAGTTTGCCACAAGCATTGAAAGTTTCTTTTGGTGGTGGAACGGTTATGGGACTTGGAGTTGCGGGTTTGGCCGTTTTGGGTTTAACTTCATTCTTTATTATTTTCTTCCAAATATTCATGAAAGGTGCATGGACTTCAACTGAAGACATGACGATTGTATTGGAAACCTTAGCTGGATTCTCTCTTGGAGCAGAGTCTATCGCTTTGTTTGCACGTGTTGGTGGTGGTATTTATACCAAAGCTGCTGATGTTGGTGCTGACTTAGTTGGGAAAGTAGAAGCTGGAATTCCAGAAGATGACCCACGTAACCCAGCAACTATTGCAGATAACGTAGGTGATAACGTTGGTGACGTTGCAGGTATGGGTGCTGATTTATTTGGTTCTTATGTTGCAACAGTTCTTGCTGCTATGGTTCTAGGCAATTACGTGATCAAAGACATGGGCGGAGCAATTAACGATGCTTTCGGTGGAATAGGACCAATCTTGTTGCCAATGTCAATTGCAGGTTTTGGAATCTTGTTCTCTATTATTGGAACGTTGGTGGTAAAAATTTCTAGCAACGACGCAAAAGAAAAACAAGTACAAAGAGCGCTTAATATGGGCAACTGGATTTCTATCGCTTTAACGGCTGTAGCTTGTTTCATTTTGGTAGATCATATGTTGCCAGAAACAATGAAAATGAATTTCTTCGGTGAAGGCGTGAAAGAAATCTCTTCAATGCGCGTATTTTACGCTACAATTATCGGATTAGTCGTTGGTGGTGCAATTTCTTCAGTAACTGAATACTACACAGGTTTGGGTACAAAACCAGTTATGAAAATCGTTCAAAATTCTTCTACTGGAGCTGGAACTAACGTAATCGCTGGTTTAGCGACAGGCATGATTTCTACTTTCCCTACTGTATTGTTGTTCGCCGGTGCAATCTGGGGATCTTACGCATTAGCAGGATTCTACGGGGTTGCTTTGGCTGCTTCGGCGATGATGGCTACAACAGCAATGCAATTAGCAATTGATGCTTTCGGACCAATTTCTGATAATGCAGGAGGTATTGCTGAAATGAGTGAGCAAGAGCCTATCGTTCGTGAAAGAACAGATATTTTGGATTCAGTTGGCAATACAACTGCCGCTACTGGTAAAGGTTTCGCAATTGCTTCTGCAGCTTTGACGTCTTTAGCACTGTTTGCTGCTTATGTTACGTTCACAGGTATCGACGGAATTAATATCTTTAAAGCGCCAGTTTTGGCCATGTTATTTGTTGGTGGTATGATTCCAGTTGTATTCTCTGCATTAGCAATGAATTCAGTTGGTAAAGCAGCGATGGACATGGTGTACGAAGTTCGTCGTCAGTTCAAAGAAATTCCAGGAATTATGGAAGGAACGGCTAAACCAGAATATGCGAAATGTGTAGATATTTCAACTAAAGCGGCTTTGCGCGAAATGATGTTGCCAGGTATCTTGACTATCGGTTTCCCAATAGCAATCGTTTTGTTGGGTAAATTGGTGTACGGTTCAAATAATATGATGATCGCTGAGATGCTTGGTGGTTATATGGCTGGTGTTACTGTTTCTGGTGTTCTTTGGGCAATCTTCCAAAATAACGCTGGTGGCGCATGGGACAACGCTAAAAAATCTTTTGAAGCTGGCGTGATGATTAACGGTGAAATGACGTACAAAGGTTCTGATGCGCACAAAGCGGCAGTAACTGGCGATACAGTTGGCGATCCATTTAAGGATACTTCGGGACCGTCAATGAACATCTTAATTAAATTGACTTGTTTGATCGGTTTAGTTATCGCCCCAATCTTGGGTCAAGGTCATGAAGATGGAAATGCTAGCGATGCAGCCAATGGAGCGCAAATTGAGAATCACATGAATAACAAAGTTCAACATGCTAGTATTATGGCTCACCAAGGCGATATGAAAGACTGTTGCAAAGCTGGTGACAAAGCAACTTGCTCAAAAGGTGAGCAGTGTGCAATGGATGCTAAAACAGCTGGAATGACCAAAGAAGAATGTCTGAAAATATGTGATGAAAAAGGTTGTTCAGCAGAAGATAAAGCTCTTTGTTTGGCCGCTTTTGATAAGAAATAAGAATTTTTCTCCCTTATAAAACAGAAACGCTCGCCGTTTGGTGAGGGTTTTTTTATGCCTGGAAATGAGATTTCAGGGTCGTCTTGAGTGCCATATGACCTTATCAGGTACTGTACTAAAAAAGTATGTAAAGTACCTATCAAAGGTAAAAGGTCGTATGGTATAATCTTCTCAGCAGCCCTCCATTTTGTGCAACGGAGTTATTTCATATTGTCGGAATGTTTTATTAAAAAAACTAAGTCATCGATTTTACCTGTAAAAAGTTCTTGCCGATGAATAGATTTCCAGTAGCTAAAACTACTGGAAATCTGTTTATACAGTTGTCATTTTCGTTTCGGTCTTATGTCGAACTTGTGTTCGTTGAATTGGTTAGATTGTTTTTTTAATGTGACCCCTTTTGATTGACGTAAACCTATTAGGAATTATTTTCTGTTTGTAGATAAAATATTTAAACTTTAGGAATGAACTTTTCGCCTCTCTTATGAACAACTTTTTCATTTCTTCTCGCTATCTTGACACCTTGAAAAGAACAATCCAACATTAAATAATTCGGTATTCTATGAAATTCACACTTCTTATTTCTACTTTCTTTCTGTCTCAGTTTGCATTTTCGCAAGAGTGGAAAAGTATGCTCTACGACAATTCTTACAACGTATATGAGGTTTGTAAAGCTGCTGAAAAATATTTTGAAACTCACGATAAAGACGCAAAAGGTTCAGGGTGGAAAACGTATCAAAGATGGCGTTCGGAAAATGAGTCAAAATTTTATCCTTCAGGAGAAAGAAGCGATGTGGACCCTATGTTTGCAGCCAATCAATACAAGAAATTTCTACAAGAAAACCCTTTGTCGAAGTCATTTTTTGGCGGAGAATGGGTTGAACTCGGACCATCGTCAATTGATAGTATTACAGGTCATTATTCAGCCGGATTAGGTCGAATTGAAGATATTTATATTGACCCATCAAATGCTAATCGCTTGTATTTAGGCTCGCGAAGCGGCGGTTTTTATCGTTCTACAAATGGCGGTTCTACTTGGACAGGAACAAGCGATCAGCTTTTTGCATCTGGCGTGAATGCTTTAACAGCACGGCCAACTAACACAACAAATATTTTGATTAATGTGCAAAATGCGAACAACCAATATTCCCACGGAGTTTACCGCTCGAGTAATTCTGGAAATACTTGGACACAAACGAATTTCAATCCCACGAATTTAGGTGTTGGAGGCCTGGGTTCTTCGTTTCGCGTTTATGAATTGGAATACCATCCTACGATTCCTAATTTGGTATTCGTGGGTACAAGCAAAGGAATTTATCGTTCAACAGATGATTTAAATACGTGGACAAATATGCTTGCGTCTGCAGATTTGCTTGAAATTCATTTTCATCCGACTAATCCAAATATTATTTATGCCTATGATTCACGAAGTTCAAATAACAACAGAAATCAAGTTTATATTTCTACAGATGCAGGTTTGACTTGGAATTTGACACCACCTATTTCTGCAAACGCAAATGCTGTGGCTAATTTATCGGTTAGTGCCGCATGTGCAGATTGCATCTTTTTTCAGTCAAATAATGGAGTTTGGAAATCCTTAGATCAAGGAGTAACTTTCAATTTCATTTCTAATCCAGGAGAGGGAAGTGGCGCATATGTTGTGAGTGATACAGATACTTCCGTTATGGTAATTGGTTCAATTGATCCTTTTACTACGATTGATGGTGGGTTGAATTTTAATCAATCTGGCTTCTGGTATTTAGGAAATGCGGCTCATGGCAGTGGAAGTTTAAGTCAGAATTTTAATCAAACAAGTGCCTACGTTCATGCTGATTTGCGCGCTGCGAAATCGGTAAATGGTGTGTTGTATTTAGCAACGGATGGTTATCTGTCTAAAAGTTCCGACAATGGAACAACATGGCAGATTCTAAGCAATGGAACTCCTATCCGCGAAAATTATACTCTGGGAATTAGTCAATCTAATCACTTCTGTTCTATGATCGGCTCCCAAGACAATGGGACGAGTATTTTAGGCGAAGACGGTTGGGTAGAATTTTTTGGTGCAGATGGAATGGAAGCCATAATTCATCCTTTGAATCCTGATTGGATGATGGGAAGCTTTCAGTATGGTGGAAGAAGACGCACAATTGATAGAGGTTTGAATCAAAACGGTTCTGAACCTTCAAATGAATCTGGTTCTGGAGAAGCTGCTTGGGTTGCTCCATTGGTGTATAACACGAATAACCC
>JBDNIA010000119.1:0-1732 GCA_041688525.1 Crocinitomicaceae bacterium
TGACATATCGTAAGCTACACGTTCCACTGATTCACCAAACTTTAGTTTAGCCTCGAATCGAGTGTTCATAATGTCCTTCGCAACAAGCGCTTTCTGGAATACTTCTTGATACAGGGTTGTTATCGCAAGTTTTCTATTTCTTGCTTCAGTAATTTCGCTTTTTAATCGCTTATTTCGCCAATGGCAAAAGTGTAGGCGTGGTCTCCATAATATCCTTTGTAAACTGCTCCGCAATCTATAGAAACAATATCTCCTTCTTTGAACGAAATATCTGTTGGCAAGCCGTGTACAACTTGTTCGTTAACTGAAATAAGTAAGGTGCTCGGACAATCGTAAAGCCCTTTGAAGCCAGGAATGGCCTTTTGAGATCGTATGTAATCTTCCGCAAAAATATCTAATTCTCTTGGCGTAACACCAGGACCAATGCGTTCTGCAATTTTACCCAAAGTTCGACTAACGACTTGAGCTGCGTCTCGCATGATGGCAATTTCTTCAGAAGTTTTGTAAATAATCATATGTTAATTTGACAATTTAATTGTCTTGTCGTTAAAGTTAAAGTTAAAATGTTCTTTTTTATTTTTTGCTTGCTTGACCTTTTCCAATAACGAAAATAGTTGGAATCTTTCCTAAATCGTAAGCAGATTCTCGCCAGTCAACAACTCTTTTTGTCTGAATTTTTTCAGTTTGACCTGTAATATTACTTGCTATACAAAGCGATGTATTATCACTCAATTCATTCAAAAGATCATCTAAAACATTCATGTTTCTAAATGGTGTATCCATGAATAAATTAGTGTGACCAGTTTTTATTGTATTGAATTCGAAGTCTTTGATTGCTCTAACTCTGTCCTTGCGCTCTTTGGGCAGATATCCATGAAAAGTAAACGACTGGCCATTGAATCCACTTCCCATCAAAGCTAAAAAAATTGACGATGGTCCAACTAAAGGATGAATTTGAATTTCGTGTTGATGAGCTAAGTCGACCAAAGTAGCGCCAGGGTCAGCGATACCAGGACAACCTGCTTCACTTATTATGGCAACATCTTCCCCGTTTAAAAGCGGCTCAATCATTTTCTGTACTTGTTCTTCGGGTGTTTTTTTATTCAAAATGAAGAATGTGCTGTCGTCAATAGGGAATGAACGATCCATTCTGCGCAAAAAACGTCGAGCGGACTTTAAATCCTCTACTGCGAAAAAGCGAAAGTTTTGTGCCTTTTTCACCACTTCTTCTGGGATAACCATTTTGAAGTCTTCCTCACTTATTGGACATGGCAACAAGTATAATTTTCCTTTGTATTTTGGTGGTGCGCTCATAATGCAGTTTCTAGTATATGTTCAACAATAGCATCTGTCGCACTGTCCAAAAGTTGGTATACTTTTTCAAATCCTAGCTCCCCAGAATAATATGGATCAGGAACCTCGTTTAAAGGCTCATTCGGTAATTCATCTAATATTAATTTGACTTTGTCTCTTTCTTCATCAGAACTTGCCAGTTCGAGAACGTTAAAATAGTTTGTTCTGTCCATGACATAAATCAGGTCAAAAGAATTAAAGTCTTCTTTAATAAATTGGCGAGCTCGCAATGAACTCAAGTCTATTCCATGTTTAAGTGCATTTTCTTGCGTTCGCTCATCGGGTTCATTGCCAATGTGGTAAGTAGATGTACCCGCTGAGTCAACTTCAAGATCTAGGCCGTTATCAGCGATTTTCTTACGCATTAAACCATCAGCCA
>JBDNIA010000018.1:0-3272 GCA_041688525.1 Crocinitomicaceae bacterium
AAACCTCCCATAGTAAAGTTCAATTCACTGGTCCCCAAAGTGTTTAACTGTATATCGTCATGAATACGAACTTCAACAAAATCAAAATTAGATTGCGCAGCGAAAACATTTGGAATTCCACGTTTATATTTAAAAAATAGTTTTGGATACGGGGAACCTAAAACAACTTTTCTACCCTTTCGGATAAAGTATTTTTGACTAAAATGATATTCCAAATCAATAGTAGTAAGCAAAATCCGGTAAGGATCAAAAGGAATGGGATCAGCGAAAATGCCAAACAAAGTATCCCATTCTGGCTGTTGCAAATTTGTAATAGATGTTCGGTCAGAAAATTCAAAACCTATTTTTCCGTATAGTCCATTGATAATTTCCATTCTGTGACTAATCTGGAATTTTTTATTTCGAACTCTATTTCCTGGCGCAAAAGTTCCTTGAATATTTTGAACGTTTGAAACGAAATCATAGACATCACCAATTTCGAATTCAATTTTAGAAAATCGTTTTGGATTGTAGGTAAAGCTCCCTCCAAATTCGCCTTTAACATCTTTATTTCGAAAACCATAATCTACCATTGGGCGAACAGTAAATGCTTTTCCGTTTTCAAATTCTTTTGAATAATAGCCCCCTAAACGATGACGATAACCTCCAACTCCAAAAGGTATGACTTGTTCAACCAAACCATTAATTCGCCATTCTTGTTTCTTAAATGAGTTTACATGGCGAACTCCTTCAAAGATTAGTGTCGTCCATTTTATTTTATTCCGTATGCTGTCATTTTGACGCATATATTCGTCTGTTTCATGATAAGAAATAACACTATCCTGTGTTCGGATAAAATTTAATTCTAGATCCTTCAAGGTAAAAGGTCTTTTATCAGACCAAAATGTCGAATCTTTATCAAAAGCATCGTCCTCATATACTTTCGTTTCTAGCCAAAAACTTCTTTTACTGTCGTCGACGATAAATTTATAATCTTGGTGTGTTAAACGTATCAAACCGTTAATTTTGGTTTTACCTTCTTTGATGTTGTAAACGAATTCTCTTCGAACAGGAACCAGTTTTCCTTCAAGGTTTGAATAATCGCAAATCAGATAAAGTTCTTGGAAATAAGTCAAAACTGCAGGATTAATACTCAACTCATACGATGTTAACTCCCAAGTTGTGAGTCCCGCACAAAAATAGTTCCTTTAAACAGAGGCTCGAAATCAAAACGCGGAGATACAGTAATTTCATAAATCAACTTTTGTTGGCTATCAAGAAACGATCCTTCCAAATAAAAATTATAATAAAGAAACGCATTATACGCTAGAGGTGAAGTCAGCGGTTTTTCAGAAATCTTCGGTAATTCAAGCAAATTTTCAAAAAGATTTATGTGTGCATCTCTAATTCCTGTAACGAAAAGGTAGGGGTTCCCTCCTTCCCCAGCAGTTGGTGCAATAGATTCGGAACCATCACCAAAAGTAACCGATACAGTAGCAGCCGCCGTAGAATTAGCTTTATTCGTAAAATCCTCATAGGCGTAGAATTTATCTTTAAACTTTGCACTTTTCTTATACGAGGTAATAGCGCCCCATTCTATTAGATTCATTTTCTCTTTGCCGACAATTGAATCAGTAATAAGCGTATCTTTTATTTCTTTTTCGAGAGAACTAAAACAATAGGTATCACAACTATACTCTGGTACTTGGTCGTAAAAGAAAGATCGTTTATCGATGACTTGTTTCATTATTTCCTTCCCTCTCTCTTTTTTGGATCGGGCAACTACGGTAATCTCTTCAATTTCCTGAATCACCGTTTCAAGAGTAAAATTTTTACTTGTATTTGTCTCAGAGATAGTTATGCTATCCAATAAAGTCGTGAAACCCGGCGCACTTATTTGAATTGTATAATTTCCTGTTTTCAGTTCGAGTACATAAGCACCAAGTGCATTTGCTACCGTGCCGTAACTGGTATGCTCTAAGCGCACTTTGGCGAATGGAATCTCGATTCCTAGCCGATCCACAATATCACCTTTCAAAGACTGACTAAGCGAATATTGGGTTAAAATAAGACCAAAAAAGAATAAATAAAAACTTGTTTTCAAAAAATAAAGTTTAGCATGAAACAGGTTAAAGTTACATTAATGCTGTGAACATAGCGGATTAATTTCAAATCGCTTCCTCCGCGTAATTATCTATGCTCACCGACTGATAATTATAATTGTATTGGTTCGGATAGACAATAATTCTCGAATTTTCAGGATAATTTTTCTCTAGTTTCGTTGCAAGGTTATCGTGTGCATTGGTATAAGATATTGCTCCTTTCCGCGATGAAATAATCACCAGTAAATCTGTTTTAGACAATGGGATTCTTAGCGGTAGAAATTCTCCAGATAAATCATCGGTTCGATCTTCCAAAGTGGCTTTTATTTTTGCTTTACTTAGAAATTGATTGACCGACTTTCCAGAAATCTCATTACATTTTAATACAATCGAAACACTCAACTCCAAGGCGAGTGAAGTAATTTTATGCATCCAGATAGAAAATCCTTCCTCTAATTCTGCCAAAGCCGGGACTAAAATGACCATTCTATTGTGTGCAATTAATGGTTTATCAAAATGGCAAACAAAAATCATTTTCGAAACACTAGCGACAATCATATTAACTTCTTCCCCTATGATTTTGTCCATCAAGTTTTGTTTTTTAGGCCAGTTAAGAAGGATAATGTCAGCCATTATTTCTTTGGCCGTTCGAATAATACCACCAGGTTCATTTAAATCAATAGAAGTAATTAAATTGAGTTTGGTATCTGAACCAGATGCAAATTTTGCAATTTCTTCTAATTGCACGCGAGCTTTTAGAATATTTTCTTCTACTTCGTTCGAGTTATTAACGACTGTGAGAATGGATATGGGAGTGACCGATTTTTTATCCTTAATAAATATTCCAAACTCCAATAAGTTTTCAATATTAACACCACTTGCTAATGGAAGCATGATGTGCTCTTGATTCAGCATTTCATTTATATCGAGCTCCATCGGCATTTCGTCTTGTTCTATTAAAATTTTCTTTGCGGCTTTTTCTGCTGAGAAAGAGGCTACGATACATGTAATCAATATGAGGATAATCGTTCCGTTTAATATGTTTTCATCTAAAATATTTGCTTTATAACCTACAAGAATGACCGCGAGCGTTGCAGCTGCATGTGCGCTGCTCAATCCGAATATTAATTGGCGTTGAGCTTTAGAGAAGTTGAATAATTTTTGTGTTATAAAAGCTGCAATCCATTTTCC
>JBDNIA010000120.1:0-1708 GCA_041688525.1 Crocinitomicaceae bacterium
AATTTAGGAAAGAACAAAGGTCCGCCCATGGTTCTTTTTTCTTTTAAATCTTCACGACTAATAACAGCTCCTGAATTTGCCTCTGAACCGGTAGCGGGTAGAGTTAAAACTGTACCGAAAGAAATGGCTTCGTTGAAAACACAACCTTCTTTTCGGGTAAGTACGTCCCAAGGGTCACCAACATATTTAGTAGCACCACAAATAAATTTAACACCATCAATTACGGATCCGCCACCAACAGCCAAAATAAAATCGATTTCTTCTTTACGACAAATCTCCACTGCTTGCATTAGCGTATGAAATTGCGGGTTTGCTTCAATACTGCCGAATTGGACTATTTCAAAATCGCTCAAAGCGTTTGTAGCTTTGTCGTAGATTCCATTTTTAAAAATACTTCCGCCACCAAAAGCAATCATTATTTTTTTCTTCGGAGTAAACGAGGAAATGAGTGTTGGCAATTGTTGGTATTGATCTTTTCCAAACAGTATTCTTGTTGGATTAACTACATCGAAATTTAGCATATTTTAGAAAGTTAAAAAACCCCAAAACAAAAAATGCTTTGGGGTTCATATTTGTATATAATTTGTTTTTAAATGTTTCCGTTGTCTCTAACTGCGTATGCAATAGTTAAACCTTCTACATTTTGCAACTCTTTACGGATATCAAAAATTAATCCTGAAGGCGCACCTTTGTCCGCTTTAATACATGTTATAACTCCAGTAATAGGTACTTTAACCCGTCCTTTTTTCTCTTCAAATTTATCTTTCTTCCACTGACCTACGGCATTTGTGGTATATAATTCATCTGAATTTGGTTGAACAACATTATCTAAGGACAATGCATAACCCATTTTGAAATCATTTAATCTCGCCGTATTTCTTGGCTTTCCCAAATAAATAAAATCAATTGCAGAACGTTGCTTGTAAGAGGTCAAGTCAGTTGTTTTTGTCCCAGTTGGTTGATCAACCTCTACAGTTGGGTCGACTTCTTTGCTGGTAGTGGCAACCATGAAAAAGAACAAGAGCATAAAGACGATATCCGGAAGTGAAGATGTATTTACACCCGGAAGTTTTTTGCCACTATCTTTTTTAAATTTTGACATAATTTCTTCTAATTTTTAGGAGTAACTTCAATGATACGAGCGGGGTAAAGAATATCTAACAGTTCTATTTTGCCTTTATCATCAGGCTCTTCATCTGTTATATATCTCGATTTAATTACACCGTAAGATTCACCGAAAATTCGTTTTGCTTCAACATCGCGTAATTCAAATATGGCTTGTTCAATTTCTGACTGAATTTTCGCAAACAAGCTATATTGTGTTCTGGTTTGCACCTCGATTCGAATATTTGCTTGAGAATTAATCAATGGAAAATCATTACCGCCATATAATTTCAAGGATCGATTCATTTTATCCCATTCATCAATTTTACTATTGGCATAATCGATTAATGCTTCTCCTGCATCCCTTAACTCATAAGATTCCAGTTCTAATTCGGAATTTCTTAAGTTTATATTGATTTCATTTTTTGTTGGGTGCGTATAAGTTGGGAAATCATTGGTTAAGTTATTGCTTATCCGATTGATGTTATAAAACTCTATGATTTTATCAGAAATTTTATCTGGATCTCCTATAATCTCACCTCGAACCATCAATTGATTTTGATTGTTTGCCTTTATGGCCAATACATTTCGCTGCTCAACGTCA
>JBDNIA010000121.1:0-2096 GCA_041688525.1 Crocinitomicaceae bacterium
AAAAATACATATTTAAATTAGTTTATAAATCAGCTGCAGTCGCTATTAATTCTGCCACGTCAAGAACTTGAATATCTGCTTCTTTGTTGAAGTTTTTTACACCGTCAGTCATCATTGTATTACAAAATGGACATCCAGTAGCAATAATTTCTGCTTTCGTTTCCAAAGCGTCTTCTGTACGTTCAATATTAATTTCTTTGTTGCCTTTTTCAGCTTCTTTGAACATTTGAGCACCGCCGGCTCCACAACACAAACCATTTGTTTTACATCGTTTCATTTCAACTAATTCGCTGTCTAATTTTTCAATTAAACTGCGAGGCGCTTCGTATACACCATTCGCTCGACCTAAATAACAGGGATCATGGAATGTAATTTTCTTTCCTTTAAAAACAGCGCCGTTTTCCAAAGCCAATTTTCCAGTATTAATCAAATCCTGAATCAATTGTGTGTGATGAATCACTTCATACGTACCGCCCAGTTCAGGATATTCATTTTTTAATGTATTGAAGCAGTGTGAACAGCCTGTAACAATTTTCTTTACCTCGTATCCATTTAAAACTTGGATGTTCATCATGGCCTGCATTTGGAAAGTAAATTCATTTCCAGCGCGTTTTGCAGGATCACCTGTGCAACTTTCTTCCGTGCCCAACACTGCAAAATCAACATTACAGTGATTAAGTATCTTTACAATTGCTTTGGTAATTTTCTTTGCTCTATCATCAAAACTGCCCGAACAACCTACCCAAAATAAAATATCTGGAGATTTACCCTCAGCCATCATTTCCGCCATAGTAGGCACTTTCAATTCGCTCATGTTCTTATTTTTTAAAAACTTCTATTTTTGTATTTACTTCTATCAAGTCGGTGAATTTACCGTTGAAACTCATTGCACTAACGATATGATTATCAACCCAGTGATAATTTCCTCCTCTCGGTTTATTCATCACCATTCCATGGTACTTAAAACCATACTCAAGTAACCATTTTTTAGTTATACCGCGATGCTCTTCCAATCGTTATGTGAAAAATGTTTAATATGACGTTCTTCAAACCATTTATTCAGCATTTCAAGCACATCGGGAAAACCTTGGTAGTTTCCATTCTTTCTGGTTCTTCATTGGGAATGTCATCACAAATTGTACCAACAATATCGATTAAATAATTTTTCACACACTCTGGTAACAAAGGCGAATTTTCTCCCATCAACTATCTTATCTTTTAAATTAAGCTTCATCTTTCCAGTTCAATCTATTCGCTTGAGCAAATTGCCAAGGTGCTCCGTTATTTTCAATATTCGTTAACATTCCAGCAAGCTCACTCGGAACTTTAGCTTCTTCCATTACCAAAAATCTACGCAAATCGATAATAATAGACAAAGGATCAATATTAACCGGACATTCTTCAACACAAGCGTTACAACTGGTGCAAGCCCAAAGTTCTTCCTCTGTTATGTAATCAAACAACAAACTTTTGCCGTCCGCAAAGTCTTTTCCGTTTTTTCTTTTAGCATTCCCAATTTCCGTCAAACGATCGCGCGTATCCATCATAATTTTACGGGGTGACAAAAGCTTTCCTGTTTGACTTGCTGGGCAGGCGGAAGTGCAACGCCCACATTCTGTGCACGTATAGGCGTCCAACAAATTCTTCCAAGTAAGGTCTGTGACATCTTTAGCGCCAAATCTTTGTGGTTCATTAGTTTCGGGAGAACTCGCATAAGGATCAGCATCTGGATCCATCATTAATTTCACCTCTTTGGTTACCGACTCCATATTTGTGAATCGACCTTTCGCTTCCAAATTCGAATAATACGTATTCGGGAATGCCAATAGAATATGAAAATGTTTTGAGTAGGGTAAATAATTTAAGAATGCAAAAACCATGAGAATATGTCCCCACCAGCCGACTCTTTCCAGCGTGTGCAAAGTGGAAACATCCATACCTCCAAAAATTGCTGGACCAAATGTACTACTCAATGTAAATGATAAACTTCCGTCACCTAAATTAGTTGCATGCGAAGCGCCAATGTTGTACAGAGCCTCATCCGTTCCATTCATTGTAAATATACATAATACAAGGATTATTTCCATAACGAGAAT
>JBDNIA010000122.1:0-4179 GCA_041688525.1 Crocinitomicaceae bacterium
AAAAAAAATGTTAAAACAAAAATAGAAGCATATGCTACGTAATTTTACTTTGTTGCTGTTAATCTTCTTATCTACAGCTACTTTTGGTTTCGGTCAAGTAGGTCTGGGTACTTTGAAAGGTTCAGTTATCGATGCTGATACAAAACAACCGATACCTTTCTGTAAGGTATTGATCATGCAAAACGGAAGCGTTAAGGGTGGAGCGAACACGGATTTCGATGGAAAGTTTCAAATTAATTCCATTGGAGTTGGCTCGTATGATGTTGAAGTCAGAAATGAAACAGAAGGTTATCAACCCACTGTTTTGACAGGTGTAATTGTTTCTTCAGATCAAATTACCTTCTTGGATGATATGAAGATTTCTAAAGCAAAGAATGTTCAAGAAATTGAGGAAGTTAAAGTTGTGGCTTATAGAGTCCCGTTGATTAACAAAGACGGAGGTTCCTCTGGTGCAACCGTTACTCGTGAAGATATAGCGCGACTTCCTGTTCGTTCTGCTGCTGGTGTTGCTTCCACTGTTGGAGGTGTAAACGCACAAGAAGGAGGAGAAATTAGTGTGAGAGGTTCTCGTGGAGATGCAACTTTTTATTATATAGACGGTATTAAAGTTCGTGGGTCAACGAATTTGCCCAAATCAGCGATTGAGGAAGTTACTGTAATAACGGGTGGTTTGCCAGCAAATTACGGTGATGCAACAGGAGGTATTATTTCTGTAACGACGAGAGGTCCAAGTTCAACATACTTTGGTAGTGCTGAATTAGTAACTTCTGGTTTCTATTTCAAAGGAAAAGATGTAAATGGGTATGATGGAAAAGTATTTGGATTGGACAAATATGCCTACAACCTTATGGAAGGCATGTTCTCCGGTCCGCTTTGGATGATTAAAGATTCTACAGGTGCAAAAGTAAAGCCGCGCTTAGGATTTTTGGTTTCTGCAAATTATACAAGAGAGTTAGACCCAAGACCAGTTGGAAACGGTGGCCAATACCGAATCAAAAAAGACGTTCGCGATTCATTAATTGCTAACCCTTTGCGCCCAACAGGTCTAGGAAGAGGTACTTTTAGTAATGCTTTGTTCTTGAAGCAAGATAATTTCGAACAAACTCCTTGGAGAATGAACGCTCGTCAAGGAGTGTTATCAGCTCAAGGAAAGCTTGATGTTAATACAGGGCCAAGTGTGAATCTTACATTTGGTGGCTCGATGAACTATAACAATCAATCCTTAGCCAGTTATTCAAACTCGCTCCTAAATTTCACCAACTACGGCGTTTCAAAATCATTTGATTGGAGAGTTTTTGGTAGATTGACACAACGATTTTCGAATGATAGAGAAGGCTCAAGCTCGAAAATAGGAAGTGCTTTTTATTCACTGATGATTGATTATTCAAAACAAAAGAATGAATTCTATGATCCATATCATAAATTTAATATCTTTAATTATGGTCATGTAGGTACTTTTACAACAACGAGAAGACCATCGTATGAGTTTAATACAACTGCTCAGAGATGGGAACATAACGGGTTCAGAGATTTATTAGTCGAATTTAGCCCATCTGAGACAAACAAGACATTAGCTGCGATTACAACTCAATACTACTCAATTTACGAAGGTCAAGCTACTGGGAATTACGAGAACTTGTTCCAAATTCAACAAGGTAATGCTCTTAGAAATGGTGATAGTCCACAGACTGTTTATAATATTTGGGCAAACATTGGCTCACCTTACAATGGTTTTGGTAAAAGTGAAAACGACCAATTTCGTATTACGGGTTCAGGTTCTGCAAATATTGGTGACCACTCCATATCTCTCGGATTCGAGGTTGAACAACGTTGGGACAGAGGTTGGGGAAGTGGAGACTTAGGTCCTACAAGCATTTGGCGAAATGCTCGTCTTTTAGCAAACTCTCATATCACTGAAGTTGATTTATCGTCTGGTGTTGAAAGTGACTCTGGCTCATTTAAAAGAATTACATACAATCGTTTGAATACAGGTTATGCGTCTAATTCTGGAACAGGCGAATACGGCGGACAAGGCGGGAAACTTGACATCAACGGAAATACAATTTTGGATCAGCAGTCATTTTTTGATTACAATTTGCGTAAAAAATTAGGGTTTAATGTCAGTGGTACGGATTTCATTGATATTGATCAATACGACCCAACTACTTTTACCCTAGATATGTTCTCTCCTGATGAATTATTCAATTCAGGAAATTCTTTTGTTTCATATTATGGATATGATCATACAGGATCTAAAGTCCGCGGAAAGACAGACGTAAACGACTATTTTGAAAAATTTGATAAGAATGGAAACTACCAAAGATTTATTGGAGCGTTCCAACCAATATATCTTGCGGGATATATCATGGATAAATTCTCCTTTAATGATTTAGTGTTCAATGTTGGTGTTCGTGTAGATATGTTTAATGCCAATCAACCTGTATTAAAAGATCCGTATTTATTGTATCCTGCGAGAACAGTAAAAGAAGCCAGAGAGTTGGCTGTTTCTGACCCAAATACGTACAGTTGGGTAGAGATTCCTGCATCTATGGGGGATGATTACACGGTATATGTGAATGACGTAAAGAATCCGAATTCAATAAATGGATTTAGAAAAGATACGAGATTTTATAATGCTCAAGGTACTGAGGTTTCAGATCCAAAGTTAATTAACGGTCCGAATGGAATTCAGCCGTGGTTGTTAGATCCTTTTCAAAATTCGCCTAATGCGAGTGCATTTAAAGATTACAAACCTCAGATTAACGTTATGCCACGTGTAGCGTTTTCTTTCCCTGTTTCTGACGAAGCATCTTTCTTTGCTCATTATGATATCTTGACAAAACGCCCAACAAATAATAGCCGTTTCGATCCATATGCATACCAGTTTATTGAATTTAGATCAGATATCATAAACAATCCAAACTTGCAACCAGAGAAAACGATTGATTATGAAATCGGGTTCCAGCAAGTTTTGTCTAAAACATCTTCTTTGAAAATCTCTGCTTTTTATCGTGAGCAAAGAAATAACGTTCAATTACAAAGTTTCAACGGGGCCTACCCAATCGATTACCGAACATTCGGTAATCGTGACTTTGGTACAGTTAAAGGTTTAACAGTAGCTTATGATTTAAGAAGAACAGGTAATGTGAGAATTACAGCAAACTATACGCTTCAATTTGCTGACGGAACAGGTTCGAATGCTACTTCAGCTTCTGCTTTGATCCAAGCAGGTTTGCCCAACTTACGTGTGATTTCTCCATACTCTTTCGATCAGCGTCATGCATTTGCAGTTACAATTGATTATAGATATGGTTCCGGAACAAATTACAACGGACCTGTCGTGAAAGGAATAAATATTCTCGAAAATACAGGTTTGAATATATTCTCTAATATTTATTCAGGTGCTCCATATTCTTCTCAGAGTAACATTACGAATGTTGCTCAAGGAAATACAATTACGCCGAGTTTAACAGGAACACAGAATGGTTCACGATTGCCATGGTCTTATCGTTTAGATTTACAATTGGATAGAACATTCGATCTTGTTATTAAGAGAGGTGAGGATAAGAAAAAACCAGTTTTCTTGAACGTTTACATACGTGCAACGAATTTGTTGAACCAATTCAATCGACTTAACGTTTATCGTGCAACTGGAAATTGGAATGATGATGGTTATTTAGCAGCTGCTCAAAGCCAAACATCAATTCAGAACCAAACAGATGAGCAGTCGTTCAGAGATTATTATACAATGAGCATTAATAATGCATTGAATATCTCTGTTCCAAGAACAATAAGATTAGGGGTGAAGTTTGATTTTTAAAAAATTAATACAATAGAGTTATGAAAAAAGTATCAGTCCGTTTTTTACTGGTCACCATTGCAATGATTTCTTCTCAACTCGTTTTCGCTAAAGAAGACGTTAGAGGAAAAACATCCCAAAATGCACCTAAACCGTATGTTGTCCCTGCAAAAGGAGCGCAATGCGTACCATCGGTAACAGCATTAGAAATGGAATTTAATGATGTAAAAGCATTGCTTCAACAAGGAGGTCGTATGTTCGAACGTCCAGGAACCCAAGTAGCCGCCTATGAGGTTCCAAAAGGAAGTGGTTTGAGAGCAATTTTTGCCGGTTCACTTTGGATGGGTGGAGTAGATGCCAACGGTCAATTGAAGTTAGCA
>JBDNIA010000123.1:0-4462 GCA_041688525.1 Crocinitomicaceae bacterium
CGAAGGAAAACTCAAACCTGAGGTTGGAGGGTCTTTTGAAGTGGGAGACTTTTCAAAAGCATTTGAAAGTCTTGCATCTGGGAAAAGCGTTGGAAAAATTGGTGTTTATTGGGATTGAGATTTTAGTGTTACTTGCTGAAAGAAAGTTATGCTTTTCTTCCTTAATTTCAAATAGCTCGACAGAAAAGGGGTTTTGGCGTGAAGAATTTTGAACTTTCGACCCTAATCTATAAACTAGTTCGACATTTTTACTATACAACGAAATCTTTTTTAAGCTTTTCCATTCGGAGTTTGTAATATTGCACTATGGCGGGTATCTATATCCATATTCCTTTTTGCAAACAGCGTTGTACCTATTGCGATTTTCATTTTTCCACAACTTTTGAATCGTACAGAGAAGAGATGATAACAGCAATGTGTCTCGAATTAAGTTCACGAGCTGCGGAACTGCATCTTGAAACAATCGATTCTGTCTATTTTGGCGGTGGAACGCCAAGTCTTCTTAAAGAAAACGAATTAGAACAGCTTTTTTATGCCATACGCAAGCATTATTCTTTGAACGAGAATATCGAAATCACACTCGAAGCCAATCCTGACGATATTAAAGTTAATTCGCTTCGGTCTTGGAAAAAATTGGGATTTAATCGCTTAAGCATAGGTATTCAGTCTTTTCGAGAGAAGGACCTAAAATGGATGAATCGGGCTCATACAGCTGAGGAGGCGAAAAACTGTGTTCAATTAGCACAAAAAGAGGGGTTTGATGCCCTGTCTGTCGACCTAATCTATGGTTTGCCCGAGCTGGACATGGAAACATGGAAAAATCACATAAATAGCGTTGCGAGCTTTGGTGTGGATCATATTTCAGCTTATTGTTTAACAATTGAAGAAAAAACAATACTTTATAAAAGAGTAAAAGACGGAGATCTCATTCCTTCCACTGAAGATGAACAATCTTTACAATTCGAGTTTTTGCGTTCTGAATTGCAAAAACTAGGCTATCTGCCTTATGAAATTTCCAATTTCTGTAAACCTGGGAAAGAAGCAAAACATAATTCCTCCTATTGGAAAGGGGTGAATTATCTCGGAATAGGACCGTCAGCACATAGCTACAATGGTATTTCTAGACGCTACAACATTGCAAATAATCAGCGCTATCTTAAATTAATTCGGGAAGAAAAAAAATATTTTGAAGAAGAAGTTCTCAGTGATAAAGATCGGTTTAACGAATTGTTGATGACGGGTTTGAGAACTTCTTGGGGCGTAAATTTAGAGCAGTTAAATAATATTTTACATCTGACGGCAAGCTTTAAAGAGCGAGTAACAAGCTTTATAGATAGGAATTTGATGGAACAAAAAAATGGCTCAATTTTTCTTACCAATGAAGGCTGTTTAATCGCTGACTACCTTGCCAGCGAATTGTTTGATATCTGATGCTTCCAAAATAACTTTTGAGCTCCGAAAGAATTCAACATTTCAATACATCTATATTTTTGAATTGTTCTATGAACAGCGCAGTTGAACTATTATTTGCAACGAAAACATATAGAATATTATCTCTTTTACCGTTTCTCCCCGAAATTTGGTAATTTGGCTTCCAAAATTCTCAAATGAAGTTAGCTCTTATTGTCCTTTTGGTTTTGTTGACCACCAATTTGTTTTCTCAGAAAAAAGTTCTTGACCATACGGTTTATAATGACTGGAAATCACTTAGAAGTCAATCCGTTTCAGCCGATGGCCGCTATGTATCTTATGAAATAACACCTCATCGTGGAGATGGTTATTTATACTTATATGACAATAAAAATAGCTCATTGGACTCATTCTATAGAGGAACAGACGCTCAATTTTCGAATACCAATGATTTTTTCGTCTTCAAGAAAACTGCGGGATTTGATACACTTCGCACTTGTGAATTGAAAAAAGTGGACAAGAAAAAATGGCCAAAAGATTCTTTGTTTATTGTCCGATTAACCGATAGAGATACTAAAAGTGTTGCTCTTCTTAAAGGCTTTTCGGTAAATGAAGAAACGAATTGGTTGGCTTATACAATTGACAGCAACTACGTCGCACCGAAACCAAAAGAATCGAAAAAGAAGAACCGTTGTAATTGGTTCAAAAAGAAGAAAAAAGAAGAACCAAAAAAGCCAAAAATCTCTTCGGATGGAAATTTCGTTTATCTCTTTCAGCCAACAACTGAAATAAAAATCGAATTCAAAAATGTGAAAGATTATCTCTTTTCACCAGATGGTCAATTTTTCCTTTACAACCAACACCAAAAAGTTGACGATTTAGAGGAATTCCGCTTGTTCATATATGATTTTGCGAAAGAAGAGTCTTTTATTGTTGATTCTCTGAAAACAAGTTTGAATAAATTTTCAATAAGTAAAAGTGATAAATTCTTAGCTTACCTCGGCTCAACAGATACGACAAAAGTCAAAAATAATACGTTTTATCTCTACGATTTAAAAGATCGGAAGAAGTATGTGTATTTAGATAGTTCATCCATTTTCATTGATTCCAATATGTCGGTAAGTGAAAATCAGTCTTTCGTTTTTACGGAGAATGAAAAATACATGTTCCTAGGTCTAGATGAATTAAAAGTCAAAGAACCCGAAGACTCTTTGCTTGAAACAGAAAAAGCGAAATTAGACGTTTGGCATTACCAAGAGAAAAGAAATCAGCCGATGCAGCTAGTTGAACTCAATCGGGATAAAAAGGAAAGCGAATTACAGGCATTAAACCTAGCTACTTTTGAATTGGTTTCATTAGAAAATGATTCAATAAAAGGTTCTGCTTCGAACCGTCTAGAAGGTGATTATATTTTAGGAAGTAACGATGATCCCTACTCAGTTGACTTCAACTGGGACTTTCCATTTGCAACAGATCATTATCGAATTTCATTGATCGACGGGAACAAAGAATTAATTAAAAAACGCATCTATTTTGGAGGTGAACTTTCACCAACAGGAAAATACTATACTTATTTCGACAAAGGAACTCAGCAGCAATTCCTGATGGATTTAGACAATAAATCAGAAAAATGTATGACGTGCTCAAGCTCTAAAATAAACTGGCAGCAAGACGGAAATGGAACGCCTCATGTTCAATATCCTTTAGGTATTCTTGGCTGGAAACGTGGTGAAACTGACGTTTATATTCAATCCGAATTTGACATCTGGAAATATGATGTCTCCAAACAAAGCTTGACATCTCTAACGAATCGTGAAGGGAAAACTGAAAACATTGAATTTCGACCAAGAAATTGGGACAACGACAGTGTTTATGTTTCAGCTGAGAACACTTATTTATTGGCAACCAATAGAACGACGAAAGATGAAATGATTTACGAATGGATTGACAATGAAACCCACAACGATTTAATCAAAGTCTATCAAACTCCTCACGCAATAAATACGGTTCAACGTAGCGAAAATGATTCAACTATAATCATCCGAAAATCAAGTATAAGGGATTACGCTGATTTATTTATAATGGATAATAACTTCAAAAATGAAACGAGAATTAGTAGAACTAATCCGCAACAAAGCGAATACAATTGGACAACCGTAGAATTAATGGATTATACAAGCTACGATGGGCAAAAACTTCAAGCTCTACTGTATAAACCAGAAGATTTTGATGCGACTAAAAAATATCCACTCCTTGTTTACTTCTATGAATTGTATACGGATAGATTTCACGCACATTACGCACCAAAGCCGACGGCATCTATTATTTTCGCAACAGAATACGCCTCTGCTGGTTACTGTGTTTTAATTCCAGATATTCGGTATAAAGTTGGTCATCCTGCTCAATCAGCATACGATTGTATCATGGCTTCAACAGATGCTGCTTTGAAACTTTACCCAAACATTGATTCTACGAGAATGGGCTTACAAGGTCAAAGTTGGGGTGGCTATCAAACTGCTCAATTGATAACAATGACAACTCGCTATGCAGCTGCTATGGCAGGAGCTCCGGTTTCAAATATGTTTAGTGCTTACGGTGGAATTCGTTGGGGAAGTGGAATGAATCGTCAGTTTCAATACGAAAGAACGCAAAGTAGAATCGGAAAAACGATTTGGGAAGCGCCTGAATTGTACGGGGAAAATTCACCTATTTTCCATTTGCCAAATGTAAAAACACCATTGCTAATTATGCACAACGATGAAGATGGGGCCGTTCCGTGGTATCAAGGAATTGAAATGTTCATGGGAATGAAGCGACTGGGAAAACCTTGCTGGATGTTAAATTACAACGGTGACGATCACAACTTGATGAAAAATGCAAACCGTATTGATTTAAGCATACGAATGCGTCAGTTTTTTGATTATTATTTATTGGGCGCTCCAGCTCCAAAATGGTTGATTGACGGAATTCCTGCTTTGGAAAAAGGCAAGGAATATCGTTTGGAATTGATCGAGAAATAGATTTTTATAGCGCTAGAATTAAACACGTAGAA